>JABMSA010000256.1 GCA_013202185.1 Planctomycetota bacterium | reverse complement strand
TTCTACATGACCGCCTACGGCGACATCAATCCGTGCGACTTCAACCCCATCAGCTTCGGATGCGTCAAGGACAAGCCGCTCGAGCAGATATGGATGGAGATGCGCAACCATCCGCACTTCTCCAAACGGCACATGACCTGCAGAATGCAAACGCTCTCTTACCGAAAGAAATTCATCGAAATCCTCCCCGACGACTTCAAGCTGCCCGTGCCGATCGAAGAGATTCACAGATTGTGGGAGCAAAACGGCATGGCAGCCGACCTGCAGCAACTGTCGGTGTTCTGACGGCCGCCGGCGCGAAGCCCCTCAGGTGGGCTGGAGATCAAGAGTCAATCGACAATGCAACGATCCGCCGTGTGGCAGGCGTGCGGCGCCCGCAAAACATTTACGCGCCCGCGCTTCCGGTTCACAAAGAATTTCATTGAAATTCGAATCGATAGGCACTATAATATGTTGTTCTGTTGTAACTTCGCCTCTTCAATGTATTGGACGAGTGATACGGGATGAAAACCTTTTCAGCGAAACCAGGGGACGCCGACCGGCAGTGGTACGTAGTAGACGCCGACGACAAGGTGCTCGGGCGCCTCGCGGCTCGGATTGCCACGGTCCTCACGGGCAAGCACAAGCCGATCTACACACCGCACGTTGATACCGGCGATTACGTCATAGTGACAAACGCGTCGAAAGTGCGTGTAACCGGCAAAAAGGCCGAAAACAAGATGTACTACCGCTACTCCGGCTACCCCGGCGGGCTGCGCGAAACGCCCTTCTCCGAAAAGATCAAGAGCAAGCCCACCGACATCATCCGCCACGCGGTGCGCGGAATGATGCCAAAGAACAAGCTCTCGCGCCAAATGATCAAAAAACTCAAGCTGTACGCCGGGCCCGACCACCCCCACGAGGCACAACAGCCCGATACGCTTGAGATCTGAATATTACCACACGAACCTGAATTCCCGGGAGATGGGAATGGCTGAAGAACAACAACAAGCAGAAGAATCAGAAGTGATCCAGGAAGCAGACACACCCAAGGCGCCCGAGGCGTCTGAAGTGCCAGAGGCAGTTGAGGCGCCGGAAGCACCTGAACCGGCCGAAAAGCCCCAGCCCCTCGAGCCGGCCGAGAAGCCCATTGTGTATTGGGGCCTCGGGCGGCGCAAGTCGGCCGTGGCACGCGTGCGCCTCATGCGCGGAACGGGCCGCATCATCGTCAACGGCCACGACGCCGATGACTACTTCACCGACGAGCGCCAGATACAGGCCGTGAGGGCGCCCCTCAAGCACCTCAAGCTCGCCAGCCGTTACGACGTTCTCGTCAACGCCACCGGAGGCGGCATCGGCGGACAGTCTGGGGCTGTTGTTCTGGGCATAGCAAGGGCGCTCGTAAAGGCCGAGCCCGATTCTGAAGAAAAGCTCAGAAGCATGAGATTGCTCACGCGCGATCCGCGAATGAAAGAACGCAAGAAATACGGCAAGAGATCCGCAAGGGCCAGCTTCCAGTTTTCCAAGCGTTGATCCCATTCGAACAACTATCAAGCTCACACAAGAGGCAAGAGGCCGCGCACGGCACCTTGCCTCTTGCCGTTATTGCCACGCGTTGAGCCCATCCGGTGCACACCGGCGGATCGGCCCCACGACTGCCGCAAACGCGAAAAGAGATACATCGACAAGCGCACAAGCCCCTGCACTTCTCGAAAAAACGTTTGGTCACACGCGGCCTTGACGGTATAATGCGTATCAGCAAGGATGCCCTTGGCCGGTCCGCCCAGCCCCACGGGAGAGCATAATGATTGAACCAATCAACGGCGGCGTAACAGCCTCCGCCGGATTCAAGGCGGCAGGCGTGCACTGCGGGGTGAAGTCTGACGGCGAAAGCCCCGACCTTGCCGTTCTCTATTCCGAATACCCCACCCACGCGGCGGCGATGTTTACCACCAACCAGATGAAGGCGGCGCCGGTGCAGTGGAGCATCAAGCGCATCCGCGAAAACGACCTCCGCGCGGTGGTGGTAAACTCCGGCAACGCCAACGCATGCACCGGGCCGCGCGGCCTTGCCGACGTCGAGCGCACGGCGCGCGTTGCGGCCGAGCACCTGGGCGTAGGCACCAACCAGGTATTCGTGGCCTCCACGGGCTCCATCGGCGTGCCGCTGCCCATCGACAAGATCGAATCGGGAATAGGGCCCGCCATTGCCGCACTCTCGAGCAGCGAAGAAGCAGGCGGCATGTTTGCCCGCGCGATAATGACCACCGACACCGTCGCCAAGAGCGTTGCGTTTCGCTTCGAGGCAGGCGGGGCGCAAGTGCACCTGGGCGGATCAACCAAGGGAGCGGGCATGATCGCCCCCAAGATGGCCACAATGCTGTGCTTCCTCACGACCGACGCCGCCATCTCGCCGCAGGCGCTCGACAAGGCGCTCCACGACGCCGTCGAGCAGTCGTTCAACCGCATCACGGTCGACGGGCACACGTCGACCAACGACACCACCGTCGTGCTCGCAAACGGCGCCGCAGGCAACGAGACCATCGAAGAGGGCACCTGCGCCTATGCTGCGTTCTGCGAGGTGCTGGACCTCGCGTGCCTGGCACTTGCCAAGATGATGGTCCGCGACGCCGAAGGAGCAACAAAGCTTGTCCGCGTGGAAGTGACCGGCGCCCAGGAGCGCGAGCACGCCACCATGGCCGCCCGCGCCATAGCAAACTCGCCCCTCGTGAAGACGGCCGTTCACGGGGGCGACCCCAACTGGGGCCGGGTCATATCAGCCGCCGGATACTCCGGCGCACCCGTTGATCCGGCCAAAGTGAAGTTGTGGATGGGCAATGTGCTCGCCTTTGCCGACGGAGCGCCGGCGACCCTCTCGAGAAACGAAATGGCCGTACAGATGCAGGGTGACGAGGTTTGTTTCAGGCTGGACCTGGGCCAGGGCGACGAGAGCGACACCTACTGGACCAGCGACCTGTCGAAAGAATACGTAACCATCAACGCCGATTATAGTACATAGAGGACACCCATGGCTGACGAACGCCAAGAAGGAAGCAGCCCCATCGACGGCGAGCCGCTCGTCATGAGCCCCGACCTCCAGTTCTCCGTGCTCTGCGACGACGTGCGGCAGGAGGGAAACGGCAAACTCATCCTGATCGGCCTCTTCGAGGCCGTCCGCGCCAAGATGTTTCCGGTGAACCATCCGCTGCTCTTCATCGTAAACCGCTGGCGCAACGGCGCAGGCACCTTCACCGAGCTGACCAGGGTCGTCTCGGCCAGCAACGAAATCGTCGTGGAAGGCCCCGAGGCGAAGTTCACACTCGCCAGCACACACACCAGCCATACGGTCATCCACCGCTTCCCAAACACGCTCTTCCAAGCTCCCGGCACCTACTGGGTGGAGGTCGACCTCGATGGCGGCCTCCACCGCCGATATCCTGTCAGGCTCGTCGCCGAAGGCGATTCGGCGGAATAACCCGCCCCGGATTCAGGCATTCGCTCCTCGCCGGCTACGGGGCCTCGTCGGGCACGCCGCCGATAGTTTCGCTGCCGATGAGCACGTTGAGCAAGCCCTCATCCACGCCGACGTCGTTGTGTGTTTCGTCGAACGTATAGTGTTGTCGCCGTCGTGGAGTTTCAGCGTGAGGGTCGGGTTGAATGCTTTTCGCTGAGTGCTTTTCGGCCCCTGCCGGCTCGCTCGGCAGGTGAAGAAGATTGTCCCGCCAGCCCGATTGCTCCCACCCACCCCCGGCCGCCGCCGCTGGCCATAGGGCGCACTATCTACGCGAAATCGCACGCGCACTTGACATTCGCCGTTTCATGGTGTATACTTCTAATGAAAGCAGGCCACAAACCGTCTTGTGGGCATCTGCCTGCCTGCCTGTCTTCATTCAGTTTCTCTGCCCCAACGTCTGTGCTGTCAGGCAAAAAGGAGAAGTCAGATGAAATGCACTTGTGTACTCGGTATTATCTTGACCATCGCGTGTGTTGGGCTGTCATACGGCGCCATACCTCAGTTCATCAACTATCAGGGCAAGCTGTGGGACACCAGCAGCAGCACACCCTTGCCCATGGACGGCCAAGTGGAGATGATCTTCAGGCTCTATGATGCCGAAACGGCCGGCGACCTGCTCTTTGGCCCCGAAACGCAGAACGTGACCGTAAACGAAGGCATATTCAACGTGATCCTCGGATCCGCCACGCCCGGCGGCATACCGCCAGATGTCTTCGACAGCCCGAACGTCTGGCTGCAAGTCCAGGCAGGCGGCGAAACGCTCGTCCCCCGCCAGAGGCTCACGTCTGTGGGCTGGGCTTACAAGGCGAAGAAGGCTGACGATGCCGACCACGCCGCGAATGCGGACCTGCTGGACGGCCTCGATTCGTTGTCGTTTGCCCCGGCAGCACACAACCACGACGACCGCTACTACACGAAGGCCCACGTCGACGCACTCGAGGCCCGCATCGCCTCCCTCGAGGCACTGCTGGCGGGCGTCAGCCGTGCCGGCAGCGACATCACCTTCAGCGCAGTGAACGTGCAGATCGTCAACGGCACCGGCTCCACCGACGGGGCCGTTAACGGAGTGGGAAACCTGATCGTGGGCTACAACGAAGAACGCGGCGACGCCACCGACG
>JABMSA010000255.1 GCA_013202185.1 Planctomycetota bacterium | reverse complement strand
CGCGCGACCCGAGCCTGCTCGTGGGCGAGGGCGCCGAGTTCCGCATCGATCCGCTGACAGGGCGATCAAAGTTGCTGGGCATGGTCACAGACGAGGTCTACCACAGTTTCGCTCGCTTCTGCGACAAGGCAAACGACAGGCTCTACTTCACGGCCGTGTTCAGTGGCGTAATGTGGGGCCCGGGCGCGCCGCTGCAGATTAGAATTTGGGAACGCCTGGGCGACGGCGATTACGCTTGGCGGGCCACAATACGCCTCCAAGACGGCAAGACCTTTTTCTGGGCCGACCAGAACGACGACCAGGAAGAGCAACCGGAAGAAACGACATCGCTGCCCATGGAGCTGCGATTTGGTGGTTACCTCAACTTCTCGATGGGCCTCAACACCGACCTGACGTTCTATGGCTCCGACAAGGGCAAGGGCTATCAGGTCAAGGTAAAGGGCTTCACGAAGTGCGGCGCGCCGATTTACGACCTCGAAAACGTAAAAACAATGCCGCCGGTCAACGCCGGGGCACTCTCATCGCCCGACAATCGCCTGATCCTGTCGTGCGACGAGCGCGACAATCTCTTCCGCTGCTATGAAATTGAAAGCGGCAAGCTGCTGTGGACGTATCCGAACACGTTCCACGGCGTGCACGGTTCGCACTACGCGCCCGGCCCCAAGGTAGGGCTGATCCGCGGGGCCTATGGCATCATCGGCAATGCGCAACTGCCCGAACCGATCGGCGCACTGTGGGCAATCAACACCAACGTAGGCGAATGGCACGTTCTTACCGAAGACGGCTACTACCTCACGCGCCTGTTCCAGGGCGACGGACGCAAACGCAAATACCCCGAGAAGGCCGTCCCGGGAGCGGATGTGACGAACATCCCGCCAGGGCTCGGCGGCGAGGACTTCGGCGGCTCGATGGTCCAGGGAACCGACGGAAACCTCCTCATCGAGGCAGGCAAGGTTGCCGTGTGGAGCATCAACGTTGTAGGCCTCGACACCGTGAAAGAACTCAAGGGCGGGCGCGTGAAGATCACACCAGAGGTAGCTTTCAACGCTCAGATCGTGCGCGGAAGCGGGCTGCAGGCCGCAGCCGAGCCAAAGACCGCAACGGTGAAGATGAGGACGCCGGACCTCACCGGAGACATCTCTCGAGATTTCGGAAACGGCAATCTTCTGCGCTACCAGAAGGACCGCGACGCCGCCGTTGTCTCAGCGGCTGCCTGGGACCAGCAGAACCTCTACCTTGCGTGGGAGGTAAAGGATACGACACCGTGGACCAACGGCGCCGGCGAGGTGCAGTACATGTATGCGAGCGGCGACACCGTAGACTTCCAACTGGCCACCGATCCCAACGCCGCTGCGAAACGCGGCAAGGCCGCGCGCGGAGACCTGCGCCTGTCGATAGGGAATTTCAACGGCAAACCCACGGCCCTGCTCTATCACGAGGTAGCGCCCGAAGGAATTCGGAAGGCCCCGGCCACCTTCAGCTCCGGCGTGGTCAAGGAATACATCGTTGAAAGCGTTAGCGTGATAGAAGACGCAAAGATCCAGGTGAAGACGGCCAAGGACAAGTACACCGTCGAGGCGGCCATTCCGCTGGCGGCGCTGGGGCTGAAGATCACCGCAGGCATGAAAACCATCGGAGACTTCGGAGTTACCCACGGCGATGCAAACGCCCAAGACACCGTTCTCCGGACCTACTGGAGCAACCAGGCCACCGGCATCGTCAGTGATGAAGTGTTTGAGCTAAGGATCGAGCCGCGCAACTGGGGCACGCTGACCTTCGAGGAATGAACGCCTCGCCATCGCGCCCCGTAGTCAGACATATGCTATGAGAAAGACTGCACTGGCTCTGTCGCTCCTGGCTGTTGCCGCCGCCATCGCGAGCGGCGGCGTGGATGGCTTGATGTAGGGGCCAAGTGTCCGCCCGACGCCTGGACGCACGTCGCCGGCGTCTACGACGTCAACGGCGTACGCAAGGCCTACGTTAACGGCAAACTCGTGGGCGACCGACAGATGGGCGTGATAATCGTGGTGCCTTAGTACACCTGTTCGCAAATACGGTCACATACTTGTAGAGACGCCCCGGTGGGGCGTCTCAGAGGAGACGGGCCACCGGCCCGTCTCTACAATG
>JABMSA010000254.1 GCA_013202185.1 Planctomycetota bacterium | reverse complement strand
CACATGAAGTGGCGAGGGGCCTCGTGTAGGGGACGCCTTGCTCACTGCCGAACTTCGCCTCCTGCCGCGCAAGGCGGCAGGGGGCGCGTGAAAACCGACACCGGTCGGTTCTCATCTCGATGTCTCCTCGCCTTCGTCCGTGGTTTCCGCCACCACGCCTTTATCCGTCAGGCGATACGATCGGTAAGGGAGGCGATACGCGGGGATCTTTCCCATCGCCACTCGAAGCCGCAGGTTGGTCGCGTCGATCATCGCCGAGTGGAGGTTCATGAATATGATCGGCACGCCGTCCGCTCCGGCGATTTTGGAGTTGATGTCGATCGTGCCGCTTTGCTGCTGCACGAGCGAATGCGCCGTGCCGATCCGCCCCCAGTAGCGCTGCTGAGGCGCAGCCTGGCGGAGCGCCATGAAACCGTTGCCGGCTCCCACGAAGCCGTCGACGGGGCGCCTCACGGCGATGGCCTCGTGATCAAACTCGACAATGGCGGCGTCGAGTTTCTTGCCCGATGCGATCAACAGGCTTGTGCCGCACGAACGCGGCAGCTTCTTCACCATCTCGATGGCCGCGTCAACGGTCTTGGCGTTCTCGGCCAGATACCGCAGCAGAAAGCACGTCGATATGCCCTCGAGCGAGTTGCTGGACGCGCCGAGCGCGGTGTTGTTGCACACCACCAGCCCCTCGGCGTTGAGGAGCGTCCAGCCGTTGATGATGCCCGCCCAGGTAACGGTGACGAATGGGATTTTGCCGCGCGGGCGGTAGTAGGCGATGATCGACGCATACTCGCCGACGTTGTTGTCGAAGTAATCGAAATTGCGCCCCACGATGCATACCTTGCCCTTCGTGTTGGGAGGGAGGATTGCGAACGACGTGCACAGCGGCGAGCTGCCCGGCCCGTCGATGCAGCGGCGGACGTCGCCGAAGTACTGCAGCAGAAGCAGATCGCGGTAAGGTACCTTTGCCGACTCGGCAATGGCCCTCAGCTCGGCGATGTATTCCTTGGGTTGAAAGCGTTCCATCACCCGGCTGCCGGCGAGCACATTCTTGTATGCCTCGGGATCGCGGCCGAAATCGTCGGTGATCATATCCTTGACCACGCGCTTGATCGTCTCGCCGAGCATCTTGCCGTATGCGGCGCCGATCTCGCGGGGCGTGCCTTCGAAGGCAACAACGTCGGCTGCCGGCGCCGCCCCTTGCAGAAGCATGCACGAGACGATCACCGCCGGGATCAGCAGCGGCCTCACACGTCTGAGAGCCGGGCGTTTCATGGTGATCCCTCTACAGCGAATGCAATTCCTTCAACGCAATGATGATTGCCGCGGCGATCGCCAGGCGCCTGTCGAAGAACCGGCCCGCGTCGTCGGAAAGGTCGACTCTCATGATGTATCCCAACCTTTGTTTGAGCCTGCAGATTCTCTTGCGGCCTGCGTATCCGCGGTACCGGCGGACGATGAACGCCGGCACGTCTTTGTGCGGAAAGCAGAGCCTGTAGAGCGGGGCCAACATGCCCGACTCCTTCAGGGCGACCGTCTCCTCGTAGTTTACATCCTTGACGATCCACCGCTCCCTGAGCAAGGGCGTGAGCGCCCGTTCGACGGCGCCGATCTTCTCCTGCCTGACGGTGTCGAACACGTCGAAGAGGTTGGTGGGTGTGCCGCTGAGGATCACCGACATGACCTGCTCTTTCATGGATTCGTCGGCGAAGACCGGGATGTTCAGCGTCTCCGATGCCTTTTCATCGGCGTACAACAGCAGTTGGCCGTCGGGGTCGTACACGCTCACGGCTTCATTGCGCGACCGGAATTTTTTCTTGCGGACCGTGTACCTGTTGTGTTCGAATTGTCCCGGCATCGGTTGCTCCCGGCCCATCGGGCGGCCTGCTTGGCGCGTTGGTCTTGCGGGCGGCGCCCTTTCGCAACGGCACAAGTGCAAGTTTAAGTGTTATGGGGCGTGGTGTCAAGCACAATTCTCGCACGGTGCATCCGGGGGTGTGTAAGATTCGGGACCTTGCTTTGATTGTTCATTTCAACCGTCGCAGAAAACCTTCACTGTCCTGCGCTCACGCTGTTTCTCGAACGTCTGTGCGCGGACGCAGCAGGCAGTTATCACGTTCTCTATGTTCGAGGCGGTGTCGGATCTGGATAGATCCATTTCAGCACATAGACCGGGCCGTATACTTGTGAGCCCGCCTGAACGATGGTCTTCACACCAGGCGAGTCTTCGAAAACAATGGGCCCCTCCCGTGCGTCCAGCAGCACACAAGCCTGAATCTCGACATTATCGCCGATGTACACGCCGCCTCCTCTCGCATCAATCACGGCCCCGGGGCAAATGTCGGCAGTTTCGGATATGTAGCTCCCCTCCCTCTCGCCCAGAAAGATGACCCCCCTCGGGAGTGTGATTGTTGGTTCTTCTTTTTCTGAACTCGGCTTCGATATCCTTGCCGCTATTGAGCACCAGGTCCCACGGGAACGCGGCAACCGTGAGATCGGCGCCTGCATCCTTCATCTCCAATCCCGACGACTCCGGCGCCCGGAGCAGCTCTTCCAGGCAGCCCAGCCTTTGACATGCTTCAGCATCGGCCCTGGCATAGACAACTCTTTTTCTCTCTACGGTCTTTGCGTTTTCCTCCACGGTTTCCGTTATGATGCCCACTTCATTGGGGCCGTCCAACGTCGGCATCTGAGACAGGCTGGCAATCACGCTTCCGTCGAGAAACAAAGCGCCTTGCTCCCGGGCGCGGCTCAGATCATTCACCAATGCCCCTCTCTTGAAGATCGCACCAGACTCCAGAGCCGATCGCGGCTCTCCCCTTCAATTTGAGGCCGTATTCTACCATCTGAAGCTTGTGGGCTTCAAGGGGAAAACGCACGGACCCGCTGATTGCACTGTTGGGATATTCTTGATTGGCAACGGATCTCGCACCGTGCGGAGCCGGCTCTCACAAGGATGATACTGGTGGTTTCGTGGGGTAAACGACGAGCCGTATTCGGCGGCACGGGCGATGGGGCGCAGAGGGAAGCGCTTAATGGCCTGTTCGGTGATGGCCGAGGTACAGGAGGATTTCCTGCAGGCTGCTGGTGTGGGCCTGCTGCACGCGAAGCTGTGCGCGCAGGAGGGCGTTTTCGCGCTCGAGCTTGCCGGTTTGCATAAGATGCTTCACGAGCAGTTTCAATTCTGCGTCGTTCCAGGGCCTGCACACGGTTGGAAACGACGGCGCGACGTGCTCGATGTCGGGTTCGTGGCCATCTTTTATGAGCAGGCCCGAGACGTCGTCCTCGTGTGCGCAGGCACGATGCAGCAGCTCCTCGCCCGACATGCTCGGCAAGCTGTGATTGGCGATGATCAGGTCGACGCTGATTCTCTCGAGCAGCCTGAATCCTTCCGGTGCATCGTCGGCGGAGAAGATTTCGTACGGCTCGCGCCTCAAGAGCCTGCCGATCGCCTCTTGCGTCGACGGTTCGCCGTCGACGAGCAATATCCTGGCGTTCAATTCTTTCCTCCTTCCGACCCGGGCGGGCATGCTGCGGGCCTGGTCGTCCCCTTTTTCAAAACACGTGCCGCCGGATCGCCGGCGCCGGCATTTGCGGTTGCCTGCCCCGCAACAGGAGGAAGTTTCGGCTGGAAATGAGTGCAGAACAGAATTGATCAACAGGCCGGAGAGGCGCATCCTACGCCCTGGGATGATGGCGCTTGTGCACGGTCGAGAGGCGGTCGGTGTCTACGTGCGTGTAAACCTGCGTGGTCGAGATATCGGCGTGGCCGAGCATCTGCTGCACTGCGCGCAGATCGGCGCCCCCCTCGAGAAGGTGCGTGGCGAATGAATGCCGAAGTATGTGCGGGTAAACCTTCTTGTCGACCCCGGCCCGCTTGGCGGCTTGCTTTACAACGCGCCACATGTCTTCGCGGCGCATGGGCCTGCCGTGATAACTCAGAAAGAGGTTGGGTGTGTTTTTGCCGCGCGCGAGGATCGGGCGCGCCTGCTCGATGTAATCGCGGAGTGCGTCGACGGCGCGCTCGCCGATGGGCACCAGCCGCTCCTTCGAGCCCTTGCCGAAGCACCTGATGCAGCCGCTGTCGAGGTTGAGGTCGGCCGGCTTGAGGTGCGTCACTTCCGACGCCCTGGCGCCGGCGGCGTAGAAGATCTCCATGATCGCCTTGTTGCGCAGGCCCACGGGCCCGTGCCATTCCACGGCGAGGAGCTTCTCGACTTCGGAAACGTTGAGCACGTGCGGCACCCTATGCCACAGCGACGGCGACGTAATCGTGGCGGTCGGGTCGGCGGTGATGTAGCCTTCGTTCGTCAGGAAGCGGCAAAACATCTTGACCGCAACGAGGCGCCGGGCAATGGTGGTTGTGGCGAGCTTGCGTTCCTTGAGTGCGGCTGCGTATCGTATCACGTGAGGAGGCCTGATGCGGTTTACGGTGGCGACTCCGATGTCGGCCAGGCACCGCGAGAAGCCCTGGAGGTCGTTGTTGTAGGCGCTGATGGTGTTTGGCGAGGAGCCGCATTCAACGTTGAGATAGTCGAGGAAATCGGAAATGAAGCTCTGCATGGGGCATCCGCGCAACGCTGCGGCTACTTGTTGCGGCGGCATCCGGCGACGTCGAGGAGCCGGTCGATGGCGATGGCCAGCTTTTCTTCGGTTTCGTAAACGCCCCTCTTGATTTCGTCGCGGATCTTCTGGATTCTTCGGCGCCTCGACAGCCTGTCTGCGTTCCTCAGGCGCTCGGCCGGTGGTGGCTCGGCAGGACAAGCGAAGCGCGTAGGGGTGACTTTATCGGGGTCCTCGTTCGAATTCACGTCGGATTCGCAACTGGAGGATTGCCTTTTTTTTCGATGTCGTTGCATCTTTTCGTGGTCCTTTCGTTCGTCGCCCGCCTTTCTAATATATCGGAGGATTCGCGGGTCAACTTGAGAGGAAAACGAAGAAAAACGGCTTTTGAATCAGTCGGTCACGTCAAGTTCAGCGATACAGTTCAGCGGTACCTTTTCGATTTCCGCCCAGTGGTACTCGTCATCTGCGGGGCCGTTCTCGCCGGAAAACATGAAGCTCCAGCGTTTCTTGAATGTGATGCCGTTTCTGACGATGAGGTAGGTGCTGTTGAGGGTGGGGCTCATTCCGGTTGTCACATTCTCAAAATGATACATTTCCACTTCTGGCGCATACAATATCTTGTATCCGGCGTGGCGTACGCGGTATGAGTAGTCGATGTCTTCAAACATCACCGGGTTGAAGATTTCATCGAATCCGCCCAGCTTGTCGGTAATTGTGCGCGGCATCATCCAGCAGGCGCTGATGGCCGCTTGGAGTTCGCGCTCGTGGTTCAGTGTAGGTGTACCGGCGGGCCGGCCGCGCCCGATGAAATCTACACGGCCCGCAGGCGATACCGACGCCCCCGCGCACTGCACAAGGTACGGCGGAAAGGCAAAAAGCAGCTTCGGGCACACAATTCCAACGTCGGGCCGACCGCGAAGGATGCCGCACATCTGCCCGGCCCACGACCGACGCCGCACCACGATGTCGTTGTCCATCACGACGATGTACCGCCCCGTCGCCGCCTCGAGGCCCTGATTGCGCGAAGTACACGCCCCGAGGTTCGAGTCGTTGCGGATCACGCGGAATTCAATGCCCGCGTCGGCCGCCGCGCGCCGGGCCGCCTCGAGCACCGTCGGGGTGTCGTCGGTCGAGCCGTTGTCCACCACAACCACCTCCAGTGGGCGGTAGGCCGTTTGCACAATCGCCTTGAAGCAGCGTCGCGAATACGCAGCCTTGTTGAAAACGGGGATGATTACAGAGATCTTCTCGTCGGGCATCGGGCTTTGTTACCTCGATCTGCCGGGCAAATTGATATTGTTTGATTATAGACGGTTTTCGGGATGGAATCAAGGATTGCGCCGCCCGCGGGCCTGCCGGGTGCGTGAGAATCTCGTGGGCGCGGCAGGCACGCCACCGGTCCGCGCCATGGCGGACGATGCAAGAGTATAACAAGCCTATGGTAGCTCGCCGCCCCGGGCTTCTCCGGGTTCCCCTGCCGCCTTGTGCGGCAGGAGGCAAAGTTCGGTAGCGAGTACCGGTGCCCCCAACCCCCGCGACGGCCGCCGGTCTTTCTTTCGAGGCTGCCTGATGGCAGTCTCGAAAGAAAGACTTCGTTTCCTGCATCGTGCAGGAAACGACGTCCGCCCTGCGGCGGATGCGGCGGCCGGAGGTAGGTGGGCGGGGACGCTGTTGGCTACCGAACTTTTGCTCCGGCGGGACAAGCCTGCCGGGGGCGTGAGCCTTTATCGCATTCGTGTTGTGCAAGAACGCTGGCGGCATCGGCGCCCGCGAGAGAACATCACCCCCCTTCATCACGAATCATGGCGCGCGCCTTCTCCTTCAGCCTGGATTCAACCGACTGGTTGATGTAGAGAGTTGCCAGGGCGCAGCCGTAGCAGTGCTCTTCGCGGGGCAGGTTGTCGAGGCCGGCGATGCCTTCCCTGATCCTCTCGCAAACGCCGCGCACTGTTGCTTCGCCCAGCGACATGATGCGTCGGATAGCATGCGAACCGCATCGGTACTGGAGGCCGTCTGGCGTGATGGCCGCCTGTGTGGGGGCGACGTAGCAGCGCCGACACAATGCGAGCTTGCCGTAGCGCCCATCGGCCGATGCCTTGACATAAGCGCCCAGGCCGCCTGCGTGCTCGATCCTGAGGAAAGGGTTCGAGAAATATCCGAAGAGGGCCTTCCTGTTCTCGGCCGGAACGCCGAGCCCGGCCTGGTAGGCATCCCACTGTCGCGCCACTTCCGGCCAGACCTCCTCGTAGAATCGGGAGAACTCATCTTCCGACGGCCGCAGGTGAGCGTTGTCGGCGCCGCCAACCGGTATCACGTGCGGAAACAGATCGTTGCTGAGGGGGTCGTCCTTCGCTACCGTCTGCTTGTGCTTGTCGAGGATGAACGCGAACAGCCGTGGAAACGAATCGAGGTTGGCGTTTGTCAGCACGCAGTTCGTATGGATGACCGGATAAGACGCGCCGACGACGTCGCGGGCCAACTGCACGTTGTAGATGCCGGTCAGGATCCGATCGAATCGGTCTCCGCCGCACAGGCGGTTTTGCAGGTCCGCGTCCGACGCATCGAGCGAAATGTGCAACTTGCCCAGGCCGGCCTTGATGAGGTGCAGCGCCACTTTGGGCGTGAGCGCCAGGGCATTGGTGTTGACGTTGACGGCCGCGCCCCGCTGCGTGGCGAACCGCACAAGGCCGTCGTCGCCCCAGAGGTCTTCGCCCAGGATCAGCGGCTCTCCGCCCGTGATGTAGATGTATGGCCCGGCGCCGCCGTCGCCTGCGGCAACCTCCTCGATGATCTTCTTCCAGCCGGCGACGTCGACCAGGGATTCAACGCGAGGCTGGTTGCAGTAAATGCACCGGGGATCGGAATCGCACTGCGCGGTTACGTTGAGCCCGAGAAATGAGAGTATCGGATCTCTGCCCGCCAGGTCGCGCGGCCACTTCGACAACTCCCGAAGCAGAGCATCCTCGTCGTCGCACCCGCCGTCGATCAGTCGCCGTGTTCGCTGCTCATTGAACTCGAGCAACTGGTCGACGACGGTGTCGATGAAATTCCTCGCTGCGCCCGGCTCGAGTCGCTCGGACTTGACTTCGTCGACGAGGCCGGAGCTGAGGGCCGCCTGCCATTCCGCAGAATCGAGCAGGCTCTCGAGCTCGGCTCTGTGTTCGGGCGTGTAGTGGCTCAGGTCGATCATTGTGCATTCCGCGGCGGGCCAACTGCTACTTCTCGGTCCGCCTTCGTTTGCCGAGCAGCACGGTATCGCGGAGGCTTTCGATGTCTTTTGCACTCAGCCACGCCTTGTCGAAGTGCGGATGCTGCACGATCTGCGCAATGGCCGCGAGGGCGCGGAGGTGGAAGTTGCGCTGATCTCTTGTGCCGACGATGACGAAGATCGCGCGAACGTTGGGCGCCTCTTCCGAGAAGGCGGCGCCTTCGCGGCAGCGTGCCAGGAGAATGTCGAACGTCTCCTCGCCTTCGATGATGATGTGCGGTATCGCCAGCGTGGGGCTGATGGCCGTGCTGCTGTCGGCCTCGCGGGCCTTGAGCAATTCCAGCAGCACAGACGGCTCGATCTTCAGACGCCGGCTCATTGAATCGGAGACGAGCTTGAACAGCTCTTCGGCCGAAGTGGGCTCCTGTATGTCGAGCACGATGCTGTCTTCGATCACGCGATCAAACCGGTCCTTGACGATCTCGTCTCTCTCGCGGATGATCTCTTTCAGCTCCGTCTCGAGCAGGTGAGTTGTGAGGTCTTTTGCCGTGATCCTCTCGATGAGGTGCAGCAGTGCAAACTCGCGGGTCGTTCTGATCCGCCCATAGAACCAGTAAACAAATAGCCCGCCGATGACGAGGACCGCCCCCACGAGAAGCGCCTGGCTGCCCATCTCGAAGATCAGGAATCCGAAGCCTATAATGCCGGCGATCTGCACCCACGGATACAGCGGCGCGTGGAAGCGCGGCTGATAATTTTGCAGGCGGCTCTCGCGCAGCACGATAACCGACAGGCACGAAAACATGAAGCTGAGTATGAGAACGGTCGAGGCCACCTTCACCAGGACCTCCAGCTTCAGGAAGACTGCCACCAGCACAAACAGCCCGGTGAGCAGAATGGCAACGTGCGGCGTTTTGAACCGCTTGTGCACCTTGCTGAAGCTCTCGGGCAGGAGGTTGTCGCGGCTGAGGGCCAGCGGGTACCTCGCGGCCGCCATGATGCCTGCGTTGGCCGTCGAGACGAACGCGAGGATGGCCGCCACGCTCAGGACGATCTTGCCCCACGGGCCCATGAAAGCGGCGGCTCCGTCGGTGATCGGCGTGAGCGAATCATTCAGAGCGGCGCTGCCCAGCACGCCGGTTGTAACGAACACCACCAGGGTATACAGGATACTGACCACGAGCAGCGAAAGAATCATGCCCAGCGGAACGACCCGGCTGGCGTCTTTCACTTCCTCCGCGATGCTTGCAACCTTCACCAGCCCGCCATACGAAATGAAAACGAACCCCGCCGTCGAGAATATCGCGACGATACCCTTGGGTGCGAAAGGCTCGAAGTGCCTGACGTCTACCGCCGGCAGGCCGCGCGCCACGTAGAGTATCAGGAGTGCCAGCAGTGTAAGCACAATTACCACCTGCACGCGGCCGGCTTCTTTGATCCCGACCAGGTTTACACCCACAAACACAAGGCCCAGCATCACCGAAATGAGGCTCTTCTGCAGGTCGGTGACGTCTACGATCAGCGCCGCAAAAGCCGCCATCCCCGCCAGGGCGAATGCGGCTTTCAGCGAAAGAGAAAACCACGTGAGCAGGCCGTTGATCGTGCCCACGGCCGGCCCCATCGCGCGCGTGACGTAAAAGTACGTGCCGCCTGCCTTGGGCATCGCCGACACAAGCTCGGCCTGGCTGAGCATTCCGGTGAGCGCAAGCAGCCCGGCAAGGAAGTACGACACAACGAGCGCCGGCCCCGCCTGGGCGTGCGCCAGGCCGGGCAAGATGAACAGCCCCGAGCTGATCATCGCGCCAGAGGCCACGCAGAAAACATCCAGCAGATTCAGTTCTCTCTTGAGTTCCACGGTTTACTCACTCACTTCCTGTGGTGCCGCGTCGATAGCTCCGTACCAGGTTTCCGTCAATGGTTCAAATAAGCCGGCCCGGGCATAGCGCGTCAGTCGACGATCGTACGGTTCCGTCATGCGTTGATGCAAAGCATGCACGTGGTACTGTTCCGGTTCCGTTATTGGTATTGTACCCGGGCGGCGGGAGTATTTGCAGGGAAAAACGGGAGAGGCCGAGCCGGTTGCGTTGTCGGAATTCGCTTGCCGGGGAACGAATTGTGAGACGCGCCGGCGCGTGCTGATGCGGTGGCCGGGGGAGGGTGGGTGGGAACAATCGGGCTAGCGGGACAATCTTCTTCACCTGCCGAACAAGCCGGCAGGGGCCGAAAACTCTTGAGCCTTTTACATCACAAATGAAGCCGCCATCCAAGCTCAAGCGCTCAAGTGCTACCGACAAGTACATTCAGCCCCGGGCCTTTTCGCGCTGCGCCTTTCTTCGGCGCCTTACAACGCAACCGGCTCGGAGAGGCCGCCAAGTGTGTGGCTGTGAAGATTTGGGGGTTCCTCTTTGTTGAGAGGAGGGCGCCAAGCATTCGCCATGTCGTTCGCGATTGGAAATGGTCAGGCGATGTACTTGCGGACCTGCTCGAGGAGGAAGTGCGGCTCGAATGGCTTGGTGATGATGCCATCGGCCAGGCCGAGTGTGATGCGGGTTGCGGGCATGGCGGTTACGAACACGATGGGGAAGTGCCTGATGCGGCGCTCGTTGAGGGTCCTGATTACGTCGAAGCCGTCGGTTTCGGGCATCATGATGTCGAGCAGGCAGAGGTCGATGCGGTCTTTTTCGGCGGCCTCGATGGCGGCCTTGCCGGAGAGGCACACTACGACGTTGTATCCGTCGCACTCCAGGATGTGCCGCTCAAGCTCGGCGATGGGGGCTTCGTCTTCGACGACGAGCACGGTTTTGCATTCGCGCGCCAAGCGGCGGGGCTCGTCGAAGTTCTCGAGCACCTGTCGCTGTGTGGGCAGGCTTTTTGTCTCCCAACGGCGCTCGATCTGCTGCTTGGTTTTGTCGTTGTAAAGCTGAAGCTCGCGGAATTCGTCGCTGCCGGGCAGCTCGGGATCGACGCGGAAGTGCCGGTCGTGCGTGTCCACGATGAAAACAAAGTCGTCGTCATTGCCTGCACAACTGGCAAGCCCAAGCTTCATGTGCGGGTAGTGGTCGTTGCCCAGGCGCAGCAGGTAGTGTGTTACCTTGCCGTTTTGGTCGGCGCAGTTCTTCTCGAACTGGTCCAGGGCGAGTGTGTTGCCCAGCGACTCCTGCTCGTCGAAGGCTGCCTTTGCTCGGACGCTGTAGGGTGGCTCGGCGTTGGCGTAGGCGATTTTGAGGTATATTTCGATCGCCCGGCGAAGCATCCGGACGCTTACGTTTGCCAGCTTCATATGACGGGTCCCGGCGGCTTGGCTCGCATTCCCTGCCTTACAGTATTATAGGCTGCGTTGGGGGATTTTCCAATGAGAAACGATGCGTACTCTCAATCGTCGCCGGCGGCCGGCCATAGCCCAACAGGGCGTACTATGAAAGCCCACAGGAGCATGGCGCCGGCGTCGGGGCAATGTAACGCGAGAATCTCCCTCACCCCCCGGCCCCCTCTCCCACTGGGAGAGGGGAACGGGGTGAGGGACAGAAAAGCGCCAGGCGTCCTCCGAGCCGGGCGCCGGACCGACTTTCATGTTCTTGGAACGATTATCCCGGTACGGTTGTTGCCGGATAAGGGGAGGGCAGGCGCGGCGGGAAGGCCGGGCACCGGTGTCGGTGCCCGGCCTCCGATGTTTCGGAAATGGAAAATTGTTGACCAGGGCGATGCCGTGCCGATACAATAATAATGCGTATAAATGACAGCTCGGCGAAAGGAATCGGCACGACACTCGTTTGATCGGGAGAAGTTGAGATGACTCGTTTCGCGTGCAGATTGTCGTGGGCGTTTGTCGTTTGCTTTTCGGTTTCCATTTCCGGCACATGGGCGGCCCAGCCGCCTCCAGAGGGCGTTGACAACGTCGTTTACGGCGATACGCCGCTGACGGTGCAATTCAACAGTCCGTCGATGGGCCTGGGCGGGGTGCTGAGCTATCATTGGGATTTCGGCGACGGCCAGTCGGCCGACGATCCCGCACCAGTACACACCTACACTGTGGCCAACCAGTATACGGCCGGGCTTACCGTTAGCTCCGATGATGGCACGAGTGCCACGCGCACCGTGATCATTTACGCGAACGGGCAGGCCGCGCCCGGCTACCCTCTCGGCGACGTGAACAAAGATTGCACAGTGAACGTCCTCGATCTGATCACAGTGCGCAACCACCTGAATGAGTCGGGGCAGGGTACCCCGTTCGACCTCAACGGCGACGGCTGGGTCAATGTCCTCGACATGATCGCCGTTCGCAACGATTTCGGCCAGACGTGCGAAACGTCGGCAAGCCCCCAGGTGGCGTCGGCGGCCCCACCGCTGGTCAACGGCGACTGGGCCTACCAGGATGTCTGGGAAGAGATCGGCATCACAACACCCAAGAGCGACGACGGCCCCTATGCCCAGCGCGCGCAGGTGTGGGACATCGGCGAGACGATACAGTTCACCTTTGCGGGCGCTGTTGGCCAGCCGGAAGGCACAGACCTCGGGTGGACGTGCGCCGTTCGCAGTTACTGGGGCGACCTGCTGCACGCCGCCAGCGGCACCCTGACGGTGGGGCCGGGCGGCGCGGTGCAGGCTTCGGCGGGCTGGACGGCCGACTACCTCGGCACGATCAAGGTCATCTTTGAGTGCGCCGCCGCAAGGGGATCCATGTACATGGCCGTGATCAAGCCGATGGGCGCCATGTGGAACGATACGGCAAACCCATTCGGAGGAATGGCTCAGCATCCTGCTTACGATGAGTATGAGCCCTATCTCGATCTCCAGAAACGAATAGGCATGAAAACGCTGCGTGTGCCGATAGGCACGGAATCCGTCGCACGCGACGCAGCCGATCTCAACACAGCCCTGCTCGACAAGATAATCGACCCGCTCAATGCGCGGGGATTCAGGGCTTACCTGCTGCCGGCTTATTTCCCAAACTGGATGAAAGAAGACGGCGTATGGAAGGCAGAATGGGCGGACATAGACGCGCGGATCGACTGGTTTGCGGATTACATCGGCAGGTTGGCAGGCTACTGCAAGACAAAGGGCATCAGGCATTATGAGGTATGGAACGAGCCCAACCTTGGCCATTTCTGGGGCTGGGGCGAGCTGAAGTACTGCGAGCTTCTCGGAAAGGCCTACACCGCCGCGAAGGCCGCCGATCCGAACTGCGTGGTGATAAGCGGCGGCATGCCGGGCATTCCGGGGGCATTCAACTCGACCATCGGCCAGCAGCTCATCGACGGCCCCTACGCAAACAGCTACGATATTCTCGCCGGCCACTATTATCGCACGTGGGGAGGCTACTCGCCCGAGCATCCCACCCAGAACATGTTTGACGGGATAAAGGAAGCGGCAGCCAGAGCAAGCATTACGGGCAAGCCGACGTGGGACACCGAAAGCGACTACGGCTACTTCTTCAAGAGCGAGTGGGAATCGATGAACTGGTACACGCGCCAGATGGCCTACATGCTGGCCGGAGGCGTGGAGCAGATCACCGTGTATGCATTCGCCAGCGCCAAGGAGAAGCTGGGCTACACGAGCACCTGGTGGCACAATTTCTTCGGGATGATCGCCAACAGCCAAGCGCCCACGTTTACCTACGACAACTGGCCCACGAAGAGCGACTACAAGAATTCGATCGATTGTTTTGCTTACACGCCTCTGCCGAGGTACCCGGCATTCTCGACGGCCGTTCACGAGCTTGCAGGCGCGGCAAATTGGACGGAAACCTCCCTGCCCGACGGCAACGTGGCGTTGGTGTATCAGAAGGGGCCCGACGTAAGGGCGATGTGCTGGCGAGGCCACGACGAACGCTTTGCGTCGGCCGCCGACGCCTTTCGCGGGCTGCAGATCGCGCTGACGCCCGTTGCGATGCGCGACGTCTTCGGCAACCCGGTCGCCAGTGCGGTTATCCCGCTGGGGCCGTCGCCGGTTTACGTCGACTTCGGCACGGGCGTAAGCGTTGGGCAGGTGAAGGCCGCCCTCGAGGCGGGGGCGGCGGTGGCCTCGCCGGGGACCGCCGCCGGCAGCTTCAACCTCGATTTCATGGCAGTCAAGCTCTTCCGCAAAACAACAGGCATGCCGCAGAAGTGGCACGTGCTGGCTCCGATCAGCGACGTCGCAATGGGCAGCTACAACGCGGAGCTGCCGGCGGAACTGGCCATTGCGGTCGAAGGAGGCGCCAGGATGGCAGGCACCGACTACACCTGGACTTCGACGGCCGCGAGCATCGAGGCGAACTCGTCGAAAATCGACCTGCAGACGATTCTGGCGCCCGACAACCAGAACAAGACAACGATCCTCTATGCCGTGTTCAACAGCCCCACCGCCCGCCGAGGCCGCGTGCACTACGGCGCCAGCGAAGACGTTCGCATTTGGGTCAACGGCGAGGAAGTAGCCGACCGACCGCCGACCGGGCCGTACCAGCCCAATCGCTATTCGGCGCCCGGCCATCCCGACGGCCTTGGCATCATGTGGGAAACGAAGCCGGGGCTTATGGACATCAAGCCGGGGCGAAATGTTGTTGTGGTGAAAATCCACGCCAGGACGGGCGCGTTCGGCCTGCACTTCCGCATAGCGTGGGAGAATTTCGAAACGATGACCGACCTCACCTGGGAGCCGTAGCAGGCCGGCGACGAAATATACCGGGCGGCGCGTGCATGTGCGCCGCCCGGTCCGTTTGTACCTGCCGAATTAACGTCCCGGCAGGGTCAGTGTTTGGTTTTCGCTCGCGGACGGGTTGCCGCGGGGCGATGCCGATAGTATCTCGATTCGGGCCCGGGCGGCGCAACGGGTGCATCGAAATCGTCTTCGTAGATGTCGATGCCGGCCAGCCCGACGATGAAATCGAGCATCTGGCCCGGGTCTACGCCCAGCTCAAAGCCTCCGAAGATGAGCAATGATACGGCGATCTCGGTTACGCCGCGCTCTTCGTCTGCGTACCAGGGCTGCAGGCGGTCGGTGGTGTCTGGTGGCGGCAGCAGGGCGTTGCCGCGGATCGGCTCGCGGCTGGTCTCGGTATAGCCTCCAACGAAGGCGAGGCCCTGCCGCCTCTCTTTCCATATGCCTCCCTGGCGTCCGACAAACCCCGCTTTCACGGTTTTCTCATAGCCGCCGGCGCTGAAGCGAACGTATCGCGTTATGGAAGCGTCGACGCTTGCACCGTAGCCGCCGCCGATGTTCAAACGCGCGATATCGGCCAGGTCATCGGCACGGTTCTCGATGTACTCGGCGCAACCGAAGGCCGGCAGCGCTGCCGCCAAGGCTAATGTTGCGAGTCTCATACGGGCTCATCTGAAACAGCATCGGCACCCGACGCCCAGGTGCGGGGCATATCACACGCGCCCGCACGCACCTGCACGTTGTCAGGGGCTTGTTTCACGCGGCAAAGCCAAACCAGGTACGTGTCAGGCGTCGCCTTCGCAGACAGGTGTGTCGGTGCAGCAGGCGCCCTCGGGCGAGTTCAGCGTCGCTGCCAGATCCTTGTAGGGCTTGAATTTCAGGCCCTTGCGGCTGGGGATCATCAGCTTTTCGCCTGTGCTGGGGTTGCGGCCTTCACGGGCCTTGCGCACGGTTACCTTCAACGAGCCGAAGCCGGGGAATGTGAACTCGCCGACGTTTTTCAACTGACCCATGGCCACATCCAGCAGAGCCTGGTAAAAGTTCGCCGCATCAGCCCTGGATATCTCGGCCGACTTCATCAATTCATGCAACAGTTCTTCACGAGTCACTGCAAGTCTCCTTTCTTGCCCCTGAAGGGCGCTGAGGGATCACGCGATTCTCGCCCCAAGTCGATCGCAAAAAGCAGGAAATATTTGACCATAGAAGGCCTCCGTGTCCGATAGTACTCAAGCTAATAACGGCCCGACCGCAGGACGTCCCACACCAGCCACAGCCCGAGCATAGCCGCAACCAGGTAACCGACAATGCCGATGGCCGAAATCCCCCTTATCGGTAGTATCTTGGCTTGCAGGGCAATGGACGATCCCACGATTGTCGATCCCAGGATTATGCTTACCGACAACCGGTTGCTGACGCGGTCGAGCCCCGATATGAGGCCCTCCAGCCCCTGGTGCTTGAAGGCCACCGTCAGCGTTCCGGATTCGATTTTCTGGACAATGCTCCTGAGGCGCTCGGGTACACTGCGCAGTATCCTCGAGGTGTGCCAGAGGCTGAGGCCCAGGTCCTTGACTGCGCGCTGGGGCGAGGCTTTCCTCAGAATCAGCCGCCGCGCCTCCGGCTCGATCAGCTCAGCCACGTTGAACTCCGGATCGAGCATCCGCCCAACGCTGGTGACCACCACCATCGAGCGCATCAGCATGACCAGGTCGCGAGGCAAGACGAGCTTGTGCTTGCGGGCTATCCGCAGCGAGTCGTTGAATACGTGGGCCATGTCGATGCGCGCCATGGGCATGCCGTAGTATTTGTCGAACATCTCGAGGATGTCGGGCCGGAGTTTTCGTGCATCGACAAACGCGCCGCCCTCGCTGATCGAGATGTATACGTCGATGAGGATGTCGAGGTCTTGCTTGGCGATCGCGATGAGCACAGTGGAGATCTCCGAGAGCAGATCGCTCGTCAGGTGGCCCGTCATCCCGAAATCGATCAATGCGATTGTGCCGTCGGCCTGGATGAGTATGTTGCCGGGGTGCGGGTCGGCGTGGAAGAGGCCGAAATCCACATATTGTTTCACAAACGCCTTCCCGAGGTTCGTTGCCAGAACCTTGCGGTCCAGCCCGAGGCGGTCAAGCTCGTCGGCGTCGTCGGGCCTGATGCCGGTGATGCGCTCCATTGTGAGGATGTTGGGAGTTGTGCATTCCCAGTATACTTTCGGGCACTTGACGTCGGGTATGTCTTCGAAGAACTCGTGGGACTTCGACGTGTACGACGCTTCGACGATGAAATCGAGCTCCTTGTGTATCGCCTTTTCGAACTCGTCGACGACCAGCATCGGGTTGAGCTCGGGCCAGTTTCGCTCGGCGTGGCGGGCGAGGTACCGGAGGATGTCGATGTCGCTGTCGATCTTGCGCTCGATGTCGGGGCGCCGCACCTTGACCACTACGGGCGTGCCGTCGAGCAGCTTGGCGGCGTAGGTCTGGGCTATCGAGCCGGATGCAAGCGGCTCATCGGAAAACTCGGCAAATACCTTGTCGAACTCCTTGCGAAGCTCTTTGTGCACGATTTCCTTTGCCTGGTCCGAGGGGAAGGGCTTGACCTCGTCCTGAAGCTTTCGGAATTCGGACAAATACGGCTCGGGCACGAAATCGGGCCGCGTGGAGAGTATCTGGCCGAGCTTGATGAAAGTGGGGCCGAGCTCCTGGAGGGCCATCGTGAGGCGGCGGGCAAACGTTTCGTCGTCGGAAGGCAGCAGCTCGACCTTGCCGCGCGTGGCGAGCCTGGCAACCATCGGCAGGTGCTCCTGCACGTTGAGCCGGGTTACGATATGCCCCAAGCCATGACGCCACAGCGTTGTGAGTATCTCGATGACACGCTGAATGTTGCGCGGGATGCGCGGGATCCGAGTGATGTGTTTCAGCGCCATTCGTGGCTCCCGACGTATCTAAATCCCTTTATCACGTGCACCAGGAAGCACATTGCGGCGAGGGTGCCGCGCCGGCGGCCGTCTGCACCCGCGGGGGAGGCGGCGCTTGATTGTCAGCGCTTGCTGATCGTCACCGCGATGCCCAGTGTCTTACATTCCCTCTTACATTCCTTTGCCTGCTCCCTGGTAATGTTTCGAGCGATGGTTATGAAAGACTTTTCAGTTTCCTTGATGGCTTCCTCCAGCGAGATGCCCTGGTACCTGGCTATCAGCTCGGCGGCTCCCTTTTTGTGTTGGAATTTGAGCTTCCTGACGACTGACACTCTGCAAGTGCCGACGTCGGATACGGGCTCGCCCTCATCCGGATCGGGCGGCTCAGGCTCGTCGTCCGGCCCCAAAATACGTGGCCCGTCGTCGACTTCCGGCTCCAACTCCGGCGGGCTCTTGGGCATCTCTATCTTTTCCTCGTCGTCGTCGTCGAGAATGAGTATATCCGATTCTTCGAGCTTCTCCGGCTCCGGCGGCTGGTTGGGCCGGGCGTCGTCGGGGGGCGGGGGCGCCGCTTTTCTGATTTTCGGCGTGTTTGCAGCAGATTCCACAACGGCAGGATCGGCATCCGCCGGCCTCGGGGCCGGCTGCACAGTTGCAGCGTCAGCCCGTGCCCGCGCGGTGCCCGCAGCCCGGCCGCTCCTCAGCGGCTCAATGACCAGCCTGTCGCCGCACGTAGGGCAGATAAACACATTCGCCGGTCGCCGCACAATATCAGGCTTCACCGGCAGCGTCATGCGCTTGAGCGCGGGCAGGGGGTCGCTTGTGATCCCGATCTCAGCCCCGAGCCGCCGCAGAAAGCCCAAGTGCGATTCCACGTTTCTCGCCTGCTGGGCGGTCAATTTGTCGATGAGCAGAATCGGCGCAGCCAGCGCGATCTGCCGGGCCGACACAGCCTCGAGAGGGAAAAGCAGCATGAACTCCTGCACCACTCCTTCGACCGCTTCATCAGGCACCGACTTAAGCACCAGCCGGTAGTCATGGGCGTCTGCAATGTTGCTCATAACTGCATTCCCAAGCTCAGAGAACAGAATAGCTTTTTTCGATGTTACCACTTCTTTGTCGAGAAATCAAGGAAAGTTTTCGAAAAAAACGTGTGCCGGACGGGAAAAGGCCGAGGCCCTTGACATGAGGGAGGCGCACCTGCGGCCGGGGCCGCGGACCGAACCCCGTGGCTGTGTGCTCCCGCCCTTCGGGCTCGCAGAAACATGGCCCATCGCCGTCGTCGGCCTCGCGCCGGTGGAGCAAAAGATTGACAGGCTAAGGACACCTGTTCGCAATTACGGTCACATACTTGTAGAGACGCCCCGGTGTATGTGTTTGGCGTGTCCTGAGACGTATCGGCTGTGGCAATGT
>JABMSA010000253.1 GCA_013202185.1 Planctomycetota bacterium | reverse complement strand
GGGCAAGGTGGTGGCGTTCACGTCAGATGCCAAGAACCGCTGGGCCGCCGAGTGGGTGGAATGGACGGGATACCGAAAATTCTGGCCACAGGTTGTAAGATGGGCACTGCCGAGCGCCGCGATCGGATCGGCCACGGTGCGCTCGAGCGTCGACGTCCGCGACGACAAGGTAAAACTCGCCGTCGATTTCCTCGATGCCGCCGGCCTGCCCATGAATTTCCTCGAGCTGCGTGGCTCGGCGCTCACACCCCGCGCCGACACAACCGGCCGGCTCGAGTCGGTGACGCTCGACCTCCAGCAGACCGGGCCCGGGCGTTACGAAGCCGAGTTCGAGGCAGGCGATCCCGGCGCGTACTTTGTGTCGCTGGCATACACCGGCACCGATGCCCGGGGCAACGAGGTGTCCGGCCGCCACACTACGGCCGCGGCGGTTCCTTACTCGGCCGAATATCGCGACCTCACCACCAACGCGCCCCTGCTGAGAAAGATCATCGAGAACACCGGCGGGCGGCTGCTCGAGGCCGATACCAACGTCTTCGAGCGCAACATTCCTGCATCGACAGCGTCACAGCCGATCTGGCCGCTGCTGCTGTTCATCGCCGTTGTCGCGTTTCCGGCGGACGTTGCTTTTCGGAAGATTACGGTCAACTGGCGCAGCGCAGCCGAATCGGCCGCCGCAAGAGTTGCGGCCATGCGGCCAAGGCGAAAGCACGACGAGCAGGTCGACTCCGGCATGGGGCGGCTGCTGTCGCGCAAGCAGAAGGCCCATGATTCTCTCTCCGACGGCCCGCCGGCAATCTTGCAGGTCGGCAAGAGCACAGACGGCGCCGACGAAGAGTTCGATGCATTTGCGAAACAAGACCAAGCCGGCCCGGGCATCGCAAAGAAGCCCGAGAAGACGGAGCAACCGCCGCCCGAGCCCGAGATCAACACATTTACGCAGCGCCTGATCCAGGCCAAGAAGCGCGCGAGGAAAAAGAAATCATGAACCATCGATCCGCACAACTCACAACAACAGGTCCATAAAGCGGAGGACACTATGACAGAAGATATTGTAGCAAGAGCCGAGGAATGCCGCGCGTCGATAGGCCGGCTGCGCGACGAAATCGGCAAGGTCATCGTGGGGCACAAGGAGATCGTCGAAGGCGTCATCACGTGCCTGTTTGTGGGCGGCCACTGCCTGCTCGAGGGCGTGCCCGGGCTCGGCAAAACGCTGCTCGTGCGCACACTCTCCCAGGCGCTGCACCTCAAGTTCTCGCGAATCCAGTTCACGCCCGACCTCATGCCCGCCGACGTGATCGGCACCAACATGGTCATGGAGAACGAGCAGGGCCGGCGCTTTTTCGAATTCCAGTATGGTCCGATCTTCGGAAACATCATCCTCGCCGACGAAATCAACCGCGCAACGCCCAAGACGCAATCGTCTCTGCTCGAGGCGATGCAGGAACGATCGGTAACGGTCGGCGGCGTGCGCCACCAGCTCGAACTGCCGTTCTTCGTACTCGCGACGCAGAACCCGATCGAGATGGAAGGAACCTATCCGCTGCCGGAGGCGCAGCTCGATCGGTTCATGTTCAAGCTCATGGTCAAGTACTCCAGCCGCGAGGAGTTGCTCGAGATCGTCGACCGCACAACCGCCGAAACCGAGCCCGAGCCCGAGAAGGTGCTCGAGGGCACGCAGATAGTAAAGTGGCAGAAGCTCGTCCGCCAGGTGATCATTGCACCTCACGTAAAAGATTACGCCGCGCGGGTAGTGCTGGCAACGCACCCCGAGGGCGAGTACGCCGTTGACATAACCAATCGCTACGTGCGATACGGATCAAGCCCGCGCGGAGCGCAGGCGCTCATCCTCGCCGGCAAGATGCGCGCACTGCTTGCGGGCCGATACAACGTCAGTTTCGACGACGTACGCGAAACGGTGCTGCCCGCGCTGCGACACAGGCTCATCCTCAACTTCGAGGGAGAGGCCGAAGGCATAATCGCCGACGACATCCTCACGCAGATCCTCGACGAAGTGCCCAGGGAAAGCGTCAAGACATCATGAGCAGGATCGGTCGCGAAACGCAGGAAACAGATTTGTAGTTCCTCATGAAATTACTCGATGAAGATTTCATACGCAAGCTCGATATGCTGAGCGTCGTTTCGCGCAAGGTGATCATCGGGCGGCTCAAGGGCGAGAAACGCAGCAAGCGTCGCGGCGTCAGCTCCGAGTTTGCCGAGCACCGCAATTATTCGCCCGGCGACGACACCCGCTTCCTCGATTGGAACATCTACGGCCGCCTCAACCGCCTGTTCCTCAAGCTCTTCTACGAGGAGGAAGACCTTCACGTTTCGATCCTGGTCGACGCCAGCGAATCGATGAACTACGGCTCGCCGAAAAAATTCGATTATGCCCGGCGCCTCGCCGCCGCGCTCGGCTACATCGCGGCGTCGGGCTCGGACCGCGTGAGCATCTCGGCGTTTTCCGAGAGCGTAAGCGACAGCCTCAGGCCATTTCGCGGCAAAGGCCAGGTGTGGAGAATGTTCGATTTTCTCGAGAGCCTCGAGTCGTCCGGCGGCACGTCGCTCGCCGCAGCGTGCAGAAACTTCGCCGTGCAAAGCCGCGGCAAGGGCGTAACGATCATCATCTCGGATTTCCTCGACGAACGAGGCTACGAGGAAGCACTGCGGTTCTTTGTCGCGCGCAACCAGGATATGTTCGTTCTCCATCTGCTCAGCCGCAACGAGATATCGCCCGACCTCACCGGCGACCTCAAGCTCCTCGACAGCGAAACCGGCGCCGAAACCGAAGTAAGCATGTCGGGCGCTCTGCTCAAGGCATACGACAGGAACGTGAAAACATTTTGCCGCGGGTTGAAAGACTACTGCGGCAGGCGCGGCCTGGGCTATCTGTTCGCCGCAACAGACACGCCCTTCGAACAACTCGTGCTCAATTACCTGCGGCGGATCGGGCTGGTGAAATAGCAAGGATACAAGATCATGGCAAACATAACGTTTCAGCGAGAACTGCCTGTGCGCCACGAGGTGGACGTGTTTGTAGCGGGCGGGGGCCCGGCGGGCGCGGCAGCGGCCGTGGCGGCGGCCCAGCAGGGCAAGAAGGTGTTTCTGGCCGAAGCCCAGAACTGCCTCGGAGGCATGGGCACGGCAGGATTGGTGCCCGCGTTCATGTGTTTTGGCGATGGTGTGAATTTCCTCTCGGCAGGCGTGGGGCAGGAGATCCTCGACCGCCTGGCAGCGGCGGGCGGAGCCGGCCCGAACTGCCGCCCCGAGACCGCACACGGCAGCGCGGCAATCCGCGCGGAGGTACTCAAGCGCGTCTATGACGAAATGCTCGCCGACGCAGGTGTCGATTTCACCCTGCACACTACGCTTATCGACGTGGAAACCGACGGCGATTCCGTCACGGCGGCCGTCCTCGCGGCAAAGAGCGGCATCTTCGCCGTAAAAGCGAAAGTCTACATCGACTGCACCGGCGACGGCGACCTCGCCGCGTGGGCCGGAGCGCCATTCGAAAAAGGCGATGACGACGGCCGCATGATGGCCGGCACGCTCTGCAGCCTGTGGGCGAACGTCGATTTCGAAGCCTTCCGCGAGGCCGGCATCGGCAGCCAGAGCGCGCTGCTCGAGGAGGCGTTCAAGGCCGGCGTGTTCACCCGCAAAGACCGCCACCTGCCCGGCATGTGGGAACTCGGAGATGCCATCGGCGGAGGCAACATCGGCCACACTTTCGATGTTGACGGAACCGACGAGCGCTCCCTCACGCGGGCGCTGGTGTGGGGCCGAAAACTGCTGGCCGAGTACGAGCGCTACTACAAGGAGTACCTCGAGGGCTTCGAGAAGATGGTCCTCGTAAGCACCGGCTCGCTGCCGGGGATCCGCGAAACACGGCGCATCACGGGCGACTACGTGCTGTGCCTGGAAGACTTCAAGAACCGCGCGGTTTTCGACGACGAGATCGGCCGGTACTGTTATCCGGTTGACATTCATGCGCCCGATCCCAGCGAGGAGAGCCACGAGAAATTCATGCGGGAATGTACCGCGTTCCGCTACGGGCCGGGCGAGAGTTATGGCATTCCGTATCGCACCCTGGTGCCGGCAAAACACGGCAACGTGCTTGTGGCCGGTCGATGCGTCAGCTCCGACCGCTACATTCAAAGCTCGATACGCGTGATGCCCGGCTGCTACATCACCGGCCAGGCTGCGGGCGTGGCGGCGGCAATAGCCATCGACGCCGATACCGACACACGCGGTGTTTCCGTGCCCGAGCTGCAGGCGAGGCTGTTGAAGATGGGCGCGTGCCTGCCGAATGCGCCAGGCACTTTGAGCAGAGGATAGCCGAGTGGGATTCATAAACGCAACGGAGGCCCTGATTGCAGGGGCGGCAGCGGCGGCAGCGGTGGTCGCGCTCTACTTCCTCAAGCTCAAGCGGCGCGAGCACGTTATCTCGAGCACGCTGCTGTGGCAGCGCACCCTCAACGATCTCACCGCCAACTCGCCTTTTCAAAAACTGCGGGCGAGTCTTCTCCTGCTCTTGCAGTTGCTCCTCCTGGCGGCTGCTGCGTTTGCGCTCGCGCGGCCAATGATGAACCTGGCCGTCAGCAAGGGCGGCGATATCATCCTACTCATCGACGTCTCCAGCAGCATGAACAGCAGGGAGGCCGGCGGGGCGCGCCTCGATCTCGCAAAGGACGCTGCAAAGGGCATCATACAGAGAATGCCCAAGCTCGACAGCATGATGATTCTTGCTTTCGCCGGGCAGTGCACCGTTCGAAGATCATTCACTAGCTCGAAATCCGACCTCGAGCGCGCCGTTGATCAGATCACGCCCGGCGAGGGCACCACCAATCTCGAAGAGGCGCTCTCGGTAGCCATCGGCATGGGGCGCTCGCGCGGGATCGTGGGCAAAGACAAGCAGCGAATTGTCATCCTCAGCGACGGCGGCTTCGAAGACCCCGCAAAGCTGAAGGTCGACGGCCACATCACGGCCGGCGGAGTTCGCATCTTCCGGAGCACCGAGCGCGACGCGCCGCCCGACCTCCAGGAGTCGTTCGAGATCCCACTCCAATTCGTGTCGGTAGGAAAAAACACCCGCAACGCGGCCATCACTCACCTCGACACGCGCACGACCTCCGGAGAATCTGCCGAGATTTTCGTGAGCGTCGAGAATTTCTCGAGCGAGAACATCGAGGCCGGCCTCAGCCTGCACGACCGCGGCCCCGACGGCAAGAGCAACAAGCTCGTCAACGCCGTTTCGATCAGCCTCGAACCCAAAGGCAGCGCAGAGGCAAAGACATCGCGAGTGTTTCAAATCCCGCAGATCGCCGATACGCTGCTCGAGTTCACGCTCGATGTAAAGGATGATCTCGCGGCCGACAATAACGCGTGGTTTCCGCTGCGCAAGCCGCGCCGGCCGAGCGTGCTGCTGGTGACAAACGGCAACATCTTCCTCAAGAAGGCCCTCGTCCCCGACGGCGACCAGGCACATCAGTTCGCCGAGATCCGGCCGGCAGACTATCCGCCCGGAGTCAGCTTCGACGTTACCGTGTTCGACAACTGGGCGCCGCCGGCGCTCGAGCCGGGCAGCTACATATTCATCGGCAAGCCCCCGCCGATCAAGGGCGTGGAGCCTATCGGGCACGTAAAGCGCCCGGTTCTGCTCGATTGGGACCATTCGCATCCGCTGGCGCGGTTCGTCGACTTTAACGGCGTTTATCTCATGCGGGCGCTGCACTGCAAGCTGCCGAGGCACGCCAGGGAAGTAGTGGAGGGCGACAGGTGCCCGCTCATATTCGCCGTCTCCGAGATCGACACACGCGTGGTGTGCGTGGCCTTCGACCTGATCGACGACGACGGCCGGCTCAACACCAACTGGCCGTTTCGCATTTCGTTCCCGGTCTTCTTCTCGAACGCCGTGAGCTGGCTCAACCCCGAGCTGTACAGCTCGGCGGGCGCCGCCATCCCCGTCGGAAACCCCATCACCTTCGACCTCCCAGCGGATGTCAGGACCGCATCGATCACAAATCCCAGCGGCCGCGAGTTCACCGTCGAAGCCGACAAGCAAAGGCGCGTGGCCTTCGGCAAGACACATCTGCCCGGCCCCTATCGCGTGCACGTAGAAGGCAAGGACGACATCTGGATAGCCGCCAACGTGCTCTCGCGAAAAGAATCAGACATCGCCGTGCGGGAGTCATTCGACTGGAGCGGTTCGGAGATCGGCGGAACCGATGCCGCCAGAGAAACGCCCAGCGAAATCTGGAAGTACTTCGCACTCCTCGCCGTCGTGTTCCTGATGACCGAGTGGTATGTGTATCATCGGCACGGGCGGTGATGCGCGCCGGCCCCTCACTTCACCTCTTCGAACATCGCCTTTTCCAGCTTGAAGTTGTCGATCACCTCGCCGCCGGGCTTCTTCGCCACGACGTGCAGCGAATCGCGGCCGACGTCGACGACAACATAACTGTAGGCCGATTCGGAAACGGCCGCCCACCATACCTGCTTCGCCGGATACAACGGCGCGCCGCCGCCGCCGACTATCACATAAGTAACGCCGTGCCCGCCCGGGCCGGCGATGGGCTTGGTGCGCTGATAAATGTGGTCGTGGCCGAGGAAGACGACGTCGACGGCGCACTTTTCGTAAAGCGGGCGGAGGTGCTTGTTGACTGACCCGTTGAAGCCGTGTCTGCTCGAGCTGACGCCGGGATGGTGCTGAACCACGACCTTCCACGCGGCTTTGCTGTCGGCCAGCGCGGCATCGAGCCATTTCCACTGCGTGCTGCCCTTGTCGAACTTGCTGCAGGTGTCGACCACGAACACCTGCACCGACCCCCAGGTGAACGTGTGCCATGCCTTATTGTCCGACAGGCCGAAGTACTTGAAGTAGAGTTTTGAACGGCCCTCGTGATTGCCCATTGCGGGGAAGATCGCTGCCCGGCGGAGCATTGCCTGCGCCGGGCCGAAGAACTGCTCCGGCCAGTCTTCCTCGTCGCCGCCGTCGTCGACGAGGTCGCCGGTGTGCAGCACAAACTCCGGGTCCTCCTTCGCTATGGCATCGGCAACGATCTTGTGGATTGCCGGCTGGCTGCGCGTGTCGCCGTATGCTGCGAATCTGAAGGGCCTTGGCTTTTTCGGAGCCGTTGTGAATTTGCCTTTGACGGTCGTGTCGCCGGCCTTGATCTCATACAGGTAGATCGTGCCGGGCTTCAGATCGGAGAGCAGCACCTCGTGATCGAGCTTGTCGGCCGGGAGTGCTTTCTCTTCGACATCGTCGGCCTCGCGCCATGTGAGGCGCAGAGCTGCGATCGGGGCCTTCGCGCCGAGAAACAGCACCGCGCTGTTTGTGGTGACCTTCGATACGTAAGGCCCGCGCGCAAACGGTGTTTCTTCTGCGGCCCGCGCCCGATTGATCAGGCCGGAAGGCAAGCATGCGGCAACGCAGAGGACAACAACCACGCAGGGCAATCTCTTCACTGTCTTACTCCTGTTCACGCCTCGCCGTGGGCGCTTGTTGTTACGATTCCCAGTTTATTTTTTCGCACTTCGGCCGGTGCACTGGGTGTGAGCCAGTTCGAAAAGAAACATTCGAACACGGCGATCACGAGCACGAGCAGGAAGAAATAGTCGAGCAGCGGCAGGCCTTCCCGCAAGCGCTTGAGCGTCTCCCGCATCTCATCCGTCGACGATACAACGTGTACATCCTCAAGGCGGCTGATGCCTCGTACCTCCGCCTCGTCCGAACGGTGGAGGTCGGACTCCCTGGTATCGGGGTTCACTGCAAAAGCGCCCGTGCGGCCGGCTGCACGCCACGAGTACACGCCCGGCCGATCGGTGAGATCGAAGACAGCGGCGTTGACGGCGCCCCCGGGCGCTGTCTCGAGCTTATGGTCGTCGCCGGCGGGGCTGGTTATCTCGACCGGCAGGGCTTCGCGCACTTCGGGGAATGCCAGCCGGACGGGGCTGCCTACGAGGTAGCTTTCCTTCACCATTTCTTCGCGGCTAACGTAATGCACAATCTCATGGATCAGCGGCAGAAAGGCGCCCTTCAACGGTAGGTTCGACCAGTCGGTCGTTGCCGAGCAGGTGAACATCAGGGCCGTTCCGTTTCCGTATCTGTTTTCGATCAGGAGGGGCGATCCGTCGGGCAATCCGATCAGCGAAGCGGCCGACCGGCCCGCCACCCGAGCCGACACATACTGGAAGACGCGCACGTCGTTGAAGATGTTCTCGCCCTTGAAGCGTTCGAGCAGCGGATGGGAGTAGTCGACGTCGGTGATGCTGTGAAATTGGGTGTGATCATCGGCGTTGCCGAGCACCTGGCCAAGCTCGGCGGCTACCAGGGCATCCGCCGGATCAGCCAGCACCGCGTTGTAGTGGCGCAGATCGGCGTTGTCGCCGGCGAATACTATCAGGCCTCCCCCCTCACGAACGTACTCCTTGAGCATGCGGGCCAGGCCCGGGCCGATACGCGCGACGTCGACAAGGCACACCGCGTCGTAGTCCGACAGCTTCTCGCTTTCCGCCGACGCCGTGAGTACGCGGGCGGGCCGGATCGGCGAGCGAACGGCGGCGTCCCCGCCGAGAGGATCGAGGGCCTTGGCCAGGTAAAAGCTGCTGTCCATGAACTCAACCGCCGATTTCTCGTCCTGCACGATCAGCACCTGCAGTTGGCGTTGGATCGATACGGTGAAGCTGCGGACGTTGTCGGCTTTCAGGCGGTCGTCCTCGATCGCCACCTGCCCATGATGCACCCCGGGCCGGGTGAATGTGTAGGTGAAGGAAACGGCTACGGGCACGTTGGGTGCGAGTGTGATGCGGCGGCGGTCGCGGGCCTGGCCGTCTACGTAGAGGGTTGCCGTTTGGCTCACGGCCTTCGGGGCGAAGCTCAGCAGCCTCGCCTCGATGCTCATCGGCTCGCCTTCGACGCGCGACCCGGCGCGAACGGCCACGTCCGTTACGGCGGCGTTCGAGGTATCCTTCGAGCCGCAGCCGATTATGACAACCGGCATTTTCGAGAGCGTCTTGCCGTCGGGCGGCGTGTCGGCCGTCGACCACGAGTTTTTCTGCATATCGCTTAGGGCAATGATCTGCCTGTTTGGCACGGCCGACTCTTCGAGGATCTCTCGGGCCTTCGCGATGGTGGCAGGCAGGCTCGCGCGGCCCGCCGAGACACTGCTGCCGAGAATGTTCTTTTCGATCACCGACGGATCGTTGGTGAGCGCGGCTGAGTAATCCCCGGGCGGGTTGCTCAGCAGCAGGGCAACTGTGGCCTTGCCGCCAAGCTCGCGGAGCACGTCCATGGCGGTTTCCTTCGCAACGCCGAATTTCGCGCGGCCTTCGTCTTCGGCCGACGTCGACATCGAATTGTCGAGGACGATCACCGCCGTGACGGGCCCGTCGGCCCAGCCCGAGGCCGCGAGGAACGGCTGTGCGAGGGCAATGGCCAGCAGCGCGCAGATCAGCGAGCGCAGCAGCAGCAGGAAGAGGTTCTGCAGCCGCCGGCGCCGGGCCGTGCGCTCGTTGGAGACCCGCAGAAAGCGGAGTGTGCTGAACCTCACCTTCGGGGCCTTGCGGCGGTGGATCAGGTGGATGACAACCGGCACGGCGGCCGAGCCGACCCCCACGAGGAACAGCGGATTCATGAAAAACTGAGCGAGGAACGCACCCATCAGTTGATTCCGGTCAATGCAATCGCTTTCGCTTGGCGAGGAATGAGTGCAGCATCAGGTCGAAGGGCACTCCGGTGTGCGTTTGGACGTATTCGATGGTGGCGCCGGCGCACTCGCGCTTGTAGGCGCCGATGAAATCGCGGATCCGGTGCATGTAGTCGTCGCGGACGAATCGCGGATCGATCTGGAGCTGGTCGTTGGTTTCCATGTCAACGAAATCGGTGAGCCTGCGAAACGGAAAGTCAATCTCCCACCGGTCGAAGATATGAAACAGGATCACCTCGTGCCTCTTGAATCGGAAGTGCCGCAATCCGCGCATCACGTCTTTGGCGTCGTCGAACAGGTCGGAGATGATGATTATGAGGCCGCGACGCTTGATGTGCTCGGCGAGGTCGTGGAACGTCCGGCTGATGTTGGTAGCCTGGCCCGAATGCGCCGTCTCGAGCGTCTTGAGCATGACGTTGAGGTGCGCAGTGGTGCTTCGCGGCGGGATGAAGTGGTTGATCTTTTCGCTGAATGTGACCAGGCCTACGGAGTCTTGCTGCCGGACCATCATGTATGCGAGGCTGGCGGCGAGGTAGGATCCGTACTCGAGCTTCGATAGAGACGACTCCTCGGACTTGTATCCCATCGATCCGCTCGTATCGAGCAGGATGTGCGCCTTGAGGTTCGTCTCCTCCTGGTACTGCTTGACGACGTAGCGGTCGGTGCGCCCGTATGCCTGCCAATCGATGTCCTTGATGTTGTCGCCGGGCGTGTATTCGCGGTGCTCGGCAAACTCGACGCTGAACCCGCGAAACGGGCTGCGGTGGAGGCCCGAGATGAAGCCTTCGACAACCGACCGTGCGATCAGGTTGATCTTCGAGAGCCGTGCTACGGCCTGCGGATCAAGATAACGATACCCTTTCGCCACGCAAAACCTCCGGTGACCTGCATCGTATATGCACTTGATTGTAACTATCGGCGGGCGGGTATCAAGTTGAATTTGCGTTGCTGCGTGTGCCGGCGTCGGTAGCAGAGGCGGCTCACCCGGGATGGGCTACGCCGATCTCGAGCCTCTTGAACTCGACTGTTTTCGCGAGGGAGTCGAGTATGGCGTAGTTGCCGTCGGACAGGGCTCCCGGGCTGACCACAAGTGTGGTGCCGACGGTCTTTTCGGCCTGCAGGCCGTCGAGCATTTCCGTTCTGCCGTTCAACTCGCTGATTGCCAATATTTTCATGCTGCCTCCTCTCGGGGCAAGTATTCTTCGGTGATCGAGCGCCGTTCATACATTCAAACAACCCGCCGGGTGGAAGTGTTCCTGTAGCGCGGCATGGGTGCGGACAGCGGGGGGGCGAGTCGGCCGTCGGGCGGCGATCCATTACTCATAATTCGCTTCCGGCTGCCTGCAACCGCCCGCCGAAAACCCCCTTGACATTGCCCATTCCTGTGTTAGAATGTTCCACACTGGCGTATGGGCTCCGGCGGCCGTGTTTTTCGGTGCCTGTTTTTCGGTGCCTGGCACTTTTAAGACTCGCAAGTGCCGTATTACCAAGCAGTTAAGCTAGCCGCTCGTACCGATGTGCATTAATGTCATACAGTAAGGGTGCGCCGCCCGGTCATGACAACCGACGCGCAATGCGAATGCCCCGGCGAACGTGCATGGAAAACTAGCTGGAAAACTAGGGAAAACTAGGGACGGTTACCTGTTTATTCAGAGAGTCATAGGCCAGACGTCAGGACTGGAGCAGCGGGGAACGGCTTGGCCGACATCCGGCGGGGCGGCATGAACAATTCTGAATCTTCCGGTTTGAGTGTGGG
>JABMSA010000252.1 GCA_013202185.1 Planctomycetota bacterium | reverse complement strand
GGGATATTCGTCCTCGCGGGCGCGGTGTTATTTGCCCGGCCCGGGCAAAGCAACGGTATCGGGCAGTTGATAGGAGTGCTTCGCGAAGACCTGCAGGAGCGGCGCAGCGTGGTCGAAGAGCAGGGAACCGACACGGTCGTTGCCGAAATTGAACAGGCCGGCCAACTTTTCGACGGCGGTCAGTACGATGAGGCGCTCCCTCTCCTGCGCAGAACCTCGAGGGCGGTTCCCAGCCGATCCGACCTCGCCTGGAAAACAGCCGTGAGCCTAATACAACTCAAGCGTTGGCAGGAAGCCACAGAGGCATTGCGAGACTTTACCAGGCGCTTCCCCGACAACAAGGTGTTTCCGGACGCGCTTATGCGCATCGGCGAATGTTACGAGGGGCTGGGCCTGTATGACCACGCACGCAAGGCATATTACCAAGTGATAGGCTTCTCGGGCAGATTCACCCAGGAGCAACAGCAATTTGTTCCGGCCGCCTATGATAAGATCGCCGGCTCTTACAAGACCGAAGCTGTATCTTTGGCGGCCGCGAGGGCAATCAACGATGAAAATGAATAGCACAGGGAACAAAAACAGTTGCATCGGCATCGCGCGGCGGCTCGCGGCGGCCCGTGCGGCCGCGTGCGTTGTGCTCGTCCTCGCGCTCACCACCTTGCCGGCCGCAGGTGAGCAGCAGTCTGGCGCGGGCATTGGCCAGGCCACGGAGGCGGTCCAAAGGCAGCGTTCGGTCATATCCGTCGAGCTTGCCAAGGCAAAAGAAGAGGCCCGCCTGAAAAGGCAGAAGGAACTTGCGAAAGCCCAGGAAGAACTGTCGCCGGCCGGCCTCCTGATCGCAACGCCCCCGGGCCCTGAGGGTGGAGAGCTTTTTACCGTCCAGGCCAAGGAAGTTGCCTTCAGGGACGTGGTCGTGTGCCTGGCGCGAAAGGGCCGGTTCGATCTTGTTATCGATTCCACCGTAGGCGACGGGTTCCTCGAGGAACCCATGAACATCGATTTGCGCCTCCTGGCGCTCGAGGATATTATCGATGTGTTAACAGGAATGGTCGGCCTCAGTTACCGTACTGGCCCGGAAGCAGACGGCTCTCTTCGGGTCCTCATATTCAAGGACGATCCGGCCGGCCGCGACGACGCGCTGCATTCGCGCCGCCGCAGTGCAATTGATGTTTATACCAGGTTGCTGCTGAAGTACCCGGACGACGACCTGTCGATAGCCGCATACTTCAACGTGGCCGAAATACGGTTTGATGAGGGTGAGTATGCCCTGGCGTCGCAAGATTACAAGGTGTTGCTCGATCGCGACGACGGATGGAAGTTTGCCGGGCCGTCGCTCTTGAAGCTCGGCCGGTGCTATTCGAAGCTTGGCGACTATCCGGCCGCGTCGAGGGCGCTTTACGCTTTCCTCGATCGTGGCCCCGACGCCGACAAGGCCGCCGAGGCATTGCTCGCGCTTGCGAGGGCGGCGGACAAGGCCGGCAGCCCAAACGAGGCCATTCGTGTTTACCGGCGGCTGCTGATTGAGTATCCGTCGGCGAGAGGATCAGAGCAGGCCCTCCACGAGCTGGCCGACCTGCTCTTCAAGGAGGAGGATTACACGAGCGCCCTGCGTCAGTACGAGCTGCTGCGAAAAAGCCGGCCGAAATACAAGCCACGCACCATTCGGCATCAGGTGGCGCGCGCCAGAATGCAACTGGAGCAATGGAGCCCGGCGGCGAGCGAACTCACCAAGCTGCTGAGCGTCAGCAAGCGCGACGCTATCGCCAGCCAAAGTTACTACGACCTCGCCTTCTGCCTGGATAAGAGCGGCGGCAGGCTGGAGGCGCTCGAGGCCTACACGGGAGCAGCCGAGAGATTTCCGGCCGACCCCGCCGCTACGAAGGCCAGGGTGCGCGTTGTGCAGCTCTATCGCGAACTCGGATTGCTCGAGAAAGCGACCGCATACGCCAAGGGCGCCCTCAAGATGGCACCCCCGGGCACCCCGCCCGAGCGGGCGCTGAAATATCAACTCGCGATCACGTTGCTCCAGATGGAGCAAAACGACATGGCAATGGTGCTGTTTGAAGAAGTGGCGCAGGCCCCCGGCGAAGCGCCCCGGGCCGATGCTTTCATACGCGCCGCAGAAGCCGCGCGCAAGCTCGCGAAGCTGGGTCGAGCCGAAGCACTTTATCGGGGGGCATTGGCGGCCGATCCAAACAGCACCGAACGCCACAGGGCTCTGCTGGGCCTGGGCGACACCTACGCCGCACTCGGTGATTACGAAAAAGCCGCACTCGCCTACCAGGGGAAGGACCCCTCGGAGAAGAAGCAATGAAAGCGCTCCTGGCCATCGCGCTTTTGGTTGCCGCGCAGGCCGCCGCCGAAGACAACCCCGCAGAGGCCCCGCAAACACAAGCAAAGGACCAGCCACCCGACGCACACCAGCCGCCCGCAACGAAAGAAGAAGCCGGCGATCCCGGGTTGACTAGCGAAATCGACAGGCTGCGGCAAATTCAAGAGCAAATTCGAGCGCTGCTGAAGAGCGAACAAATCAGCGGCCAGCCCCAAGACACTTCCCGGCACGAAGACAAGCCAGACCAGGCCGACGACTCCGCAGAAGCATCCGCACCTGAGGCGCAACAGCAGCCTCCCGAGATGGTCGACGTCATGGCCGCAGCCAACGCGCTCTACCTGACCGGCGAGTACGAAGGCGCGCTGGCACTCTACGACAAAGCCGCCGGCGGCGACAACAACGACACTTGCTGGGCGATCTTTCAGAAAGCCAACTGCCTTCGCTGGCTGGGGAGGGTAGAAGACGCCGGAAATGCTTACCAGCAGCTTGTAACTGAAAACCCCGACAACCGATGGGCGCGCGAAGCCGTATGGTGGATCGCTGCCATAGAGTGGAAACGCGATCACGCCGAGGATTGAATCGGCGTGCGGATGCGCAGATTACCGTACCATTGATCCGACACAGGAGAACAAAATGGCCACAACGGACATGCAAGCTTCCGATCGGGCCGAAGCCGCGACGGACGTCAGTTCCATCTCGGCGCGGCTGCTCAGGCACTACCAGAAGGAAGCCGAGCTTTACCGGTCGATCTTGAAACTCACCGAGCTGCAATACGCACGCCTCGAGCAGTTGGGCGACGTACGCGACTTCATCGGACTGCTGCGTCAGAAAGAAGACTTGATCCGCGCGATCGATAAAATCGAGCTGCAGTTCGAAGAAGAAAAAGTGAAGTGGCTCGAGATCCCGGAAGAAGAAAAGGTCGACTTCAACGAAGAACTCAACGCCGTCCTCGACGGAATCATTGAAGCGATCGAGAGAACCATGCAGGCGGAACGCGGAAACGAAGAACTCCTGCGGACGCGAAAGGATGAAGTGGAGCGCCAGCTCGAGACCATTCGCAAAGGCTGCAAGGCCGCCGAAGGATACAAAACAAAACCCGATGCGAAAGTGATCAGCGCGATCAGTTGTACTTCCTCGAAGTATATTACTCGGAACCGAATTGGCAGCTATCACAGAACTTTCAAGCTCGAGCTTTGCCGAGCAGGTGCTGCGGGCACTTCCCTTCGCGGTGGTAGCCACCGACCTCGACGGTCGCGTGGCAGCCGCCGGCGAAACTGCGCGATCGATGCTGGGCGTCGAATTCCGCGAGGGAATGTCTTACGAAGATCTGCCCCTGCCCGGTCGGCACAAACGGCCCCAGATGGCAAACCCCCTCCTGCTGCACGGCTCCGCTGCCACCGGTGTGTGGCCCGTGCGCACCGAAGACGGAACCATTGTCGGCGCAGTCCAGGTGCTCGAGGATGCCGAGGCCACGCTCGACGGCGAGAAGCTCTGCGCCGCCATGGCCCACGAACTCAAGAACCCGCTTGCCGGCATTCAAGGCTTTGCAAGGTTGCTGCAGCAAGACTTCCAGGACAGCGACGATCGCTCCGACCTCGTCAGGAAGATCATCTCGGGTGTAGGCGCCGTAAACGCCACAGTTTCCAACATGCTCGATTTCTGCCGCTCAAAGCCGTTGCACACGGATTATATTGAACTGCGGAGGCTCATCACACAGGCTGTAGAACTGGCCGGGTGCACGCAAGGCATCGACGTTGAAATTGATACCGGCACATGCCGAACCATCTGCTGCGATCGGGTGAACATGACACAGGTGCTCATCAATCTTGTAAGGAATGCGGCCGAAGCCATGCCACACGGCGGCAGGCTCACGTTCGCCGCCGACCGGTCAGACGGGGCCGCGCGCATAGTAGTAGCCGACACCGGCCGCGGAATGAACGCCCGCACTCGCGCAAACATATTCAGGCCGTTTTTCAGCACAAAGGACGGCGGCACGGGCATGGGCCTGGCGGTTGTGAGCAAGATAATACATCAACACGGCGGCGACATCGCAATCGAATCGCAACCGGATAAAGGAACGAAAATCATCCTGACACTGCCCGAAGGCTGAAAGCGGGTGTTGGGCTGACCAAGGTCTTCAACCATGGGTATCGAAACAATTTACGTAATTGACGACGATCCGCTGCTCAGAGATTTCATGAACGAGGCGCTCCGCCGCAAGGGCTTCACGCCGAGGCTGTTTGCCAATGGCAAGGAAGCCCTGGCCGCGATGAAGCACGACGCGCCCGACCTGGTTTTCTCGGACCTCATCATGCCGGAAGTGGACGGCATGGAGGTGCTGAGCCGTGCCGCGAAACTCTCGCCCCAGTCGACGATCGTGATCATGACGGCCTACGGCACCATCGAGAGCGCGGTCGAGGCGATGAAGGCCGGCGCACACGACTACCTGCTCAAGCCGTTTTCACCCGACCAGCTCGAGGTGGCGCTCATCAAGGCCGAGGAACAAAAGCGGCTGAAAACAGAAAACGATTTTCTCCGCTCGGAACTCGACTCGCGCGACAGCCGCGCAGTGGTGATAGGCAACGACCCGTCGATGCAGCGGATGTACGAGAACGTGCGGCGCGTGGCGCGCAGCAAGGCCACGGTGTTGCTCCACGGCGAAACGGGCACCGGCAAAGAGATAGTTGCCAGGATGATTCATCAGAGCAGCCCGCGTTGCGACCGGCCCATGGTCAAGGTCAACTGCGCGGCGCTCTCGGAGAACCTGCTCGAGAGCGAGCTTTTCGGCCACGAGCGCGGGGCGTTTACCGGGGCCACCGAGCGCAAGCTCGGGCGCTTCGAGCTTGCGCACGGAGGCACGCTTCTACTCGACGAGGTCAGTGAGATGCCCGTGGGGCTTCAGGCCAAGCTGCTGCGCGTGCTCGAGCTCGAGGAATTCGAGCGGGTCGGCGGCACCAGGACCCTCAACGTCGACGTTCGCGTGATCAGCGCCACCAACCGCAACCTTCACGATGAGATCCGCAAGGGGAAGTTTCGGGAGGATCTTTTTTTCCGCCTCAACGTGGTGCCGATTCATCTGCCTGCTTTGCGCGAGCGGCCGATGGACGTGCCCGAACTGGCCCACAGCTTCCTCGAGGAATTCTGCGAGAAGGCCGGCGAGATGAAAAAGATCGAGCCGGCGGGAATAAAGCTCCTGCAAAGCTACCGTTGGCCGGGCAACGTGCGCGAGCTGAGAAACCTGGTGCACCGGATGGTTGTCATGGAGCCCTCGAGCGATATCACGGCCGACTGCATACGCGGCGAGCTGCTCTCGCGCCGGGCGTTGGGCATTGACGATGCGCCATGCCCCGTCGTGGGCACGTCGATCGGCGACATGGAGCGCGACCTCATCCTCAGCACCCTCGAGCACACCTCGGGCAACAAGGAAGAAGCAGCGCGGATCCTGAAGGTAAGCTCGCGCACCCTGCGCAACAAGCTGTTGCGCTACGGGCAGGCTCAGCTTGTGGGCGCGTGACAGTGCCGGGCGCTTCCCCAAAGATACTCCCGGGGAATCTGCTTCCCCATCTCACATCCCATCTTGTTTCGACTGAGGTGTGGCATGCGCCGGGCCGGGGCGAGGTCAGGGGCGCACCATGTTGAAGTCGATTATCGGGCGCTCGTAGTCGGGGGGTTGCTCGTGGCCGCGCGCGCGGCTGGTGACGGCGTCGGTGTCGAGCTTCTCGTACACGGCGCGCGTGGCGCTGTCGTAGTCGAGCACTTCACCAGGTAGCATTACCCGGAATATGCGGGCGTTGTGCTGAAAGCCCTCCCGCACGATCTGGAGGCAGCCTTCTTCCATCAGGCGCCTGATGGCTTTGCGGATGCAGGTGTGGGTGACGTTGCAGAGGCGCTGCAGCTCGGTGTTGCTGAGCTGGGCGCAGTTGAGGCCGCGCCCGAACGAGTGGCGGTAAAGCTGCACATATACGGCCTGATCCACAGGCTTGAGGCCCAGGCGTGGGAAGAGCACGTCGAAGATGTCGCGGTCGATGCCGAAGCTGTTTTCCTCGATGCGCGCGGTTGTGATTGTTCCTTCTTCGAGCAACTGCCGCACGTCCATCGGATGCAGCCTGGGGGCGGGAGCTTCTGATTCGTCCATCTTGTTTCCCTTGCGCTATAGGTGGCAGAGGAATGTGGGCCTCTGCTTTTCAGGGTGCTATTGTAGGCGAGGGAGGCGGGAATTGCAAGGGCAAACCGGGGGCGTAGGGCGCATCTGCGGGTGTTGCTGCGTGTAGCTCTTTCCGACGTGTCTATTTGTTCTTGAGGAGTTCCTGGAGGTCTTCGATGCGCTTTTTGAGGTCGCGGTTTTCCTGCTCGAGTTTCTCGAACTCTTTTGCCGAGATGACTTTGACGTCGAAGTCGCGGACACGGTCGAGCATGTCTTTGTATTTTTTGGCGAGGGCGGGGTCTTTGAGGCCGGCGAGGTGTTTGTCGATGGCCTCGCGGATGTTGCCTCCGGTTTCGCTGAATTTCTCTTTGAGCTCGGAGGGAAGCTGGGAGGCGATTTTTTCGTAGAGTGAGTCGGGCTGGCCCGGCGCCTTCCCGAGGGCGGGATCGGGCTGTGGACATGGCAGACTGACAGGCCGTGAGCCGACGGTTACGGTGATTTTCTCTGCCTTGCCGTTTCGCGTGATGGTTATTCTGACGGCGCTGCCGGGTGTGGTGGCGTCGACGAGGTCGATGAGCTGGTAGGCGTTGTTGATGTTTGTTGTGTTGTAAGCTGCTATGGTGTCGCCGGCGATGAGGCCTGCTTTTGCGGCGGGTCCGTCTTCGGCCACTGCTACTATCTGCACGGCGGGTCCGTGCGTTATGTGCATGCCCATCCAGCCGTGCCGGATTTTTTCGCCGGCCTTCAGTTTCTTGATCAAGGGTGCCGCGATGTTGGTGGGCATGGCGTAGCCCACGCCTTGCCACGCGTTGGTGCTCGAGCAGATGGCGATGTTGATGCCGACTACGCGCCCTTGCGGGTCGATGAGCGGCCCGCCTACGCATCCCGGCGTCATGGCCGCGTCGGTCTTGATGAGGTGCCGGTGCCATATCTGGGCCGGCGGCAGCGCGCAGTTGAGCCCGCCGATTATTCCCACGGAGAAGTCGGGCGATGAGGTGCCGTCGGCGCTGAATTGGCTGCCCACGGACATTACCCACTGGCCGACGCGGAGGTCGTCGGAATCGGCGAACTCGGCGGGTGTGAGGTCGGCTGCATCGATCTTGAGGACGGTTAGCCCGCTGAGCGGGTCGGAGCCGCGGACGGTGCCGGTGTGTGTTTTGCCGCCGGGCATTTGCACGGTTATGGTCTTGAGTTTTTCCGCTACGTAGCAGGATGTGAGGATCAGCCCATCGGCGGAGATCACGATGCCGGTGCTGATGGATGAGCAGGCGCCGGGGTCTTCGGCACCGGACATGCTTATGACGGTGGCCACGGACGGTGTGATTTTGTCGACCGCCTTGACAAAGTCTTCACTTGCGGCAGCCGTGGCGGCTGATAGTAGGATGGCTGCGGCGATTACTCCGCGAAGTGTGCGCATGTGCTACATGTCCGGGTTGAATTGCACGTTTTTCACCATGACGCGTACGGGGCTTTGTATTGTCGGGGCGGGGTGTGCCGCGTCTCGAGGGCGGTGCAGGGGCGGCTGGGCGAAAATGTTATCGGGGGTTGGGTCGGCTTGGCTGGTCGCTGATGCGTGATCTATGCGCGGGATTTCGGGTATGGCTCTTGGCATTATCACGATGAATACGGCAGGTTGATCGCTTTTCTTGGCGATTGCGGGCGAGGGGGCTTGATTGTGCTGTTGGGTGCCTCTGGGTAGCATTTTGAGCCCGATGCCGGCGAGGACGATGATGGCGATTGCCGCGGCGGCGGCCCACATTCTTTGTGTGCCACGGTTTTGCCACCAGGTGCCG
>JABMSA010000251.1 GCA_013202185.1 Planctomycetota bacterium | reverse complement strand
CCTTTTGGGCTTCTTCCTCGGCCTTGTTGATGGCCTCTTGCAGTTGCTCGGGCGTCAGATCATGCACCCTGCCGCTCACGAAAACCGCTGTGTGCCTGCCGAAGTGGCCCGGCTTGCGCTCCCACACGAGAACAGCTTCGGCTGAAAACTCCACCGACAGCCTGCTCTTCACACCGTCGAATAAAAGTTCGTAACTGCTGGCTATGCCTTTCCCAATGGCCTTGGGAGAATCGTCCGACGGGCACCTCAGCACTTCCGGCGCCAGCAACTCCGCGTCAATCAACTCGTGCATGTTTCGCGGGTACTCGAGCAGCGGGATCTGCATCGACTCCAGGTCTCGAACGACGAATCGACTGATGGCATCATGAATGCTCTTGATGTTCTCGTGGCACTTTTCACGCGCTTTTGCTGCTTCCGCCATTCGGGCGCGTTTCTGCTCGAGCTCCTTCTTGACCGCCGCGTCGGAAACACGGGCCGCCAACACACCAAGACCGCCGACGTCGCCCGAGATGGTGATTGCGCCGTCGTCGCGCTTGCCGAAGCTCAGCAGCGTGGTAGCCTTCGTGTCAAGGGATGTCCCGGTCGACGGATTCGCACAACGTGCAACGGCATGGGTGCCCGCCATCAGGATCGCACTGGCGCTCTTTGAGGCGTCTTCGAGGGCCTTCGACTTCGAAAGATTCTGCCCCGATACAGCGGCATCGATGCAGCGCCGGACCGTGGCCTTGCCGCCGGCCAGTATAACCGCCTCCTTGCCGCAGGCAAGAAACACGCCGTCGGCCACCGATGCCATCTTGAACCCTTTGTGTTGTGCAACATCATCAGGCTTAAAGTGTGCCGAAAAGAGTTCTTGCAGGCGCTGTGCATCGGACACCGGTATGACAACGGCGCCTCCGCCGACGGTGATATCGCCGTCGACGATCAGGGCCACCTCCGGCTTGAGAGCCGGGCCGAGGGCCGTGAGCACCGGCAGTGCGGCCTTTGTTTCGGCAAGGGGGACGTAAGGAAGAAACGCCCAGAGAGCGTCGAGGCGCTCCGCCATGACATTGGCGTAAAGGGTGGTGCCTTTGGGGGCGTAGGCGGCTGTGGTTCCGGAGACGGGGCCGCCCAGTAGACGCGCTATCGCGCCGCCCGGGGAGATTGTGCCGGTTATCTTGTTGCCCGGCACATCGATGCTCGCCTGCACAAATTTCGCCGGGTCGAGCTGAAGCAATCTTGCGAGGGCGTTGTTCGCCGGAAAGGTCAGCTCATTGCCCGGCGCAAGATAAATCCAGGTCGTGTCCTTGTCTCGCGCCGCAAGGGCCTGGGCAAAGGCCGCCGTTTGCAGCAGCCCGCCGCCCTCTTCTGCGTGAAGGCGTTCGAGCGTCTGGTGTACGCGGTCGGCTTCAGTGGCCAGCACTGCGTAGTAGTCGTAATATCCCGCGAACATCGGCTTGTTTGCCTTCCCCTGGAATTGCTCGACCGTGATCTTGCCTTCGTCGAAGACCAGCGTATTGGCGAGTTGCAGGGAGGATTCCTTGCCGAAAAGCGCATCGCGCGACGCGTCCTCGCCGAGGTCCACGACAAGTATCGGGCATTCGCTCTCGCCTGGCTTCCCGTTCGCCGTCGCTGCACGTCGCACAGGGAGGCCCGAGAAACCAAGGTGCAAAGTGTGGGCGCGTCCGAGCACGCCCGCCATCACAGCGTCGTCCAGCCCAAACTGATCGGCAAGTGCGCTGATCACTTCCTCGTATGCGGCCTTGCATTCCTTTTCCGTCCCGCTCTTGTCCTTCCAGATCGGGAGCCCGGCGAGCCCGGCGAAGAACTTCTCCGGCTGCTCTATTTCGATGTAGGTGCTTATGTTGTCCGGCAGGCCGGCCGCAACCTTCTGCGTCTCGTGGAAGCGGTCCAGGTCCGAAAGCGGCGGCTTTTCCTTCGGTTCGTCTTTCGGCACTATTGTCTCTGTCTTGGCATCGACCGTCGTCGCTTTCACGCCGGCATCTTCGATCTTCGGCTGCACGTGCTGTGGTGGGACGTCAAACACGTTCCCGAATAGCAGGATGGCTACGACCGCCCCGACTACAACAAACGCGGACGGCATAAGAATGGACAGCCGCAGCTTTCTGCCTTCCGAGGTGCGTCGATCGTGCCCGGGCGCCGCAACAGGCGGTTGCTCGGCGGGGCGCTGCGCAACGGCGGGCGACTCATCAGGTGCGACCGCCTCTTCCGCATCGAGCTGCTTCAGTTTGGGCTCGGGCTCAGGCTCGGCGGCAGACGGAGCGCCGGCCGCCGGGATGTCCAGCACTTCCATGCAATACGGGCATTTGCCTCGTTTGCCGGCGAACGAGTTCGGAACCTCCAGCTCCTTGGTGCACATCTTACACGTGAGTTTGATGCTCATAGCTCAACCTGCAAGGTTTCTCTGAGGATTCACTCTAACTACACATCATACATAATTATAGACCGAAACGGGGGCCAAATTTGATGATTTTTTCGAGGGCGGGCGGGCGACCAACACGACAGCGACTCCGTGGTTGCAGTTTCCGTCAGTGCGCCCCGCCAGTACACGTTTGCCGAAAATGACTTGACCCTGCGGCGCATTCCGGTTATTCTTTTTCTCTGCGCAGGCCGCGAACAGACGCTCAGCCTGCATCGTGCAATACTCGACGGAGAATTACTTATGGCAAACGCCGGCAATTCAACCGGCCGAGAGTGCCTCGTGCTTCGGTGCAATCATTTCGACCCGCTCTGGCGGCGCTGCTGGGATCGCGATTTCCGCGACTCGGGCCGTCGGTTTGTGTCTTATCGAGCAATTGAAGAGGCGTGGATCGACGATGCCCTCGCCGCGTGCGAAGACGGCTCGAGCTGCTTCATGATCGAGTGCTCGTGGGTATTGCGGCACTATCTCGAGCGCCGCCCCGAGCGCCTCGAGACATTGCGCGCGCTCACCCGCGAAGGTCGATTCGAGCTGCTCGGCTCGGGCGAGAATATCGTCGACGCCAACATGATCCACGGCGAGCTTCTTGCCCGGAACCTGATCCTGGGCACGCTCTGGGCCGAGGAAACGCTCGGCGTACGCCCCACCACCGGCTGGCATGCCGACGGTTTCGGCTCGAGCGCACAAATGCCGCAGATATTCCGCCAGTGCGGCTATCGGTGGCTGCCGGCACTGGCCTACAACGTTCCGGATGCCCCTTACTGGCGCGGCGGTGAACTTCGCGGACATCGACCGCGATACGCTCTGCATCGACCCCAATGACATCGAGCATCGCATCGGGCCGCGCACGAAGGCGATCGTCCCCGTCCATTACGCCGGCCATCCCGCCGATATGGATCCCATAATGGAGATCGCCGACCGCCACAACATCAAGGTGATTGAGGACGTCTCCCACGCGCACGGCGCTCTATACAAGGGCCGGATGGTCGGCACAATCGGCCACATCGCATGCATGAGCATGATGGCGGGCAAGAGCTTCGCTATCGGCGAGGCGGGAATGATGGTCACCAACGATCACCGCCTCTACGAACGCTGCATCTCCTTCGGCCACTACGAGCGAACAGGTGTGGCCACGACCTACAATACGGCGGATTCACAGGTGACGGCAAACGAACTGCTCGAGTTCGCGGACGACGCCAGGCCGGTCGGCGACGAATCCATCGCAGAAGACGCACATCAGTTATTTGCGCTCTGCCGGGAGAACCGCGTGAATCATCTCATCTACGCCGGTTTTGCGATCAACTGGTGCCTGCTGCTGAGCCCCGGCGGCATGGCTGATATGAGCAAACACGGCATCATGTGCTCGGCTCCGCGCCAGGCGGTGACGGCCGTCGAGAACAAGGAAACGGCCAGGAGCGAACTGTGCAAGGAGCTGGGCCTCTGGCGGGTGGCGGTCGCGTTTGGCTATGTGTTTGACGTGGATGATTTCATCAACGCACTCGGCGCGCGCTGACCGAGCCGGCGCGGCGAATGCCTTGCCGCCCCACCGCCCACAAGCCGCTAACGGCTCCACACGCGGATTCGGCGGACATTTTCACTTGACACTGCCACGCTACATTGCTATCCTATGCCGGAAATCACGCGCCGCATGCTGCTCGGCGGCGCTTGATGAACGATGCACTGAAGCAAAAGGAACCATGCACTGTATAGATTGTCGTTTGAAGGTATTTAACACCGGAGAAATGACGTGAAGGTTACATTCATTGGCGGCGGATCGTTCCGCGTTGTAGGCGAGTTTCGAGAATTGCTGCGCATCCCAAACTTGATGCAGGACGGCGACGTGGCGCTCTACGACATCGACCGCGCGCGTGTGGACGCGATGGCGAAGGTCATACAGCAGGCGCCCGAGGCGAAGGCCCTGAATGTGTCGGTGAGCGCACCTGAGTACCTCGATGCTGCCCTCGAGGGGGCGGCGTTCGTCGAAGTAACGCCCGCCCCCTGGAACTGGGACCTCCACACCCGCAGTTGCAGGGTCGCCATCGATCATGATTTCATGGCATCCGACAACGTCAGCCTCTGCGGCGCATACCTTGCCTTGCGCGGCGGCCCGATGGTACTGGACATCGCGCGCCGCATGGAAAAGGTGGCGCCCTCTGCCACGATGCTGATATTCACGAACCCGGTTCCGCTTCTCGCCGGAATCGTCAACCGCGCCACCTCGATCCGCGCCTTGGGAATATGCGCCGGGCAGCGTGGACACTACTGGGACGTCGCCCGCGTCATGGGCTGGGATCCCCCTTGCTGGGACCTCGAGGCCGACGTCGCCGGCGTCAACCACATGAGCTGGATCGTGGGTCTGCGAATGCACGGCAAAGACATCCTCCCCGACCTCAACGCAAAGTTCGAGAGCGGTGTCGACGTCAAGCGCCTTGCCGAGAAAGACCCCGACTGGGGCCATATGGGCCAAACGTTCCTCAACATGATCGCGGCCCAGCGAGTGGGCGGTCACATGCTTTTCTCGCTCGAGGGCGACGGCCTGCCCCACGTCAATTCATACAAGGAGTGCGTCGGCGGGTACAAAGATTACAAGCCGGAGAACGACGGTCGCGCGGCGGCGCACCGCAGGTCGGGCGTGGATGAGCTGGTCGCACT
>JABMSA010000250.1 GCA_013202185.1 Planctomycetota bacterium | reverse complement strand
GGCCCGGGACGCTGCCAGCGCGCCCGATATCATCCCTCCGCGCCCGGCGCCGCCAAGCGCAACCAAGAATGAAATCCATAAACTGTTGACTTCGAAGCGCCGACACTCTTGCAAAGCACTAATGCTACAGCATTGTTGCCATGGCGAGCCGACGAGCTGTGCCGATGGACAATGGAAGGTCTTGTGCAGGCTATGCAATACGGAGGTTGCGATTGTGATCCCCCCCCGGCGCTCCGCCGACAAGTGAGGTGAATTAATGAAAGTGTTGCTCGTTGACGATTCCTCCACGATGAGGAGGATTCAGAAAAACGTTCTCAGCAAATCGGGCCACACCGACGTCATCGAGGCGGCCGACGGCATTTCGGCACAGATTAAGCTCGAGAGCGGGGAGGTGGACCTGATTCTGCTCGATTGGAACATGCCCAATATGGATGGCCTGACGTTCCTGAAAACCATCCGAGAGCAGGGAGTGAGCACACCAGTGATCATGGTGACAACCGAGGGCCAAAAGGAAAACATCCTTACCGCGCTTCAGTCCGGAGCCAACAGCTATGTTGTCAAGCCGTTCACGCCGGATGTCCTTACCAAGCGAATAGACGACGTCATGGCAAAGGTAAACGCATGAACAGCCAGAAAAGCGCTCAAACAACCCAAGTCATCGGCCGATGGGAAGGCTTGACGGCGGGTGACATCATGACGGCCCCGGCCGTAACCGTGCTGCCCGAAGCTACCATTCTCGAAGCGGTCAGGCTCTTGCTGGCAAACTCGATCAGCGGCGTCCCGGTGGTAGACTCCGAGGGCAACCTCGCCGGGATTGTGACCGAGAAGGATCTCCTCGTCGGCGGGCATATCCTCGCCGCCGACAAGGTGCCCGTTTCGCTCATCATGACGCGGCACGTGGTGTCGCTGTCGGCGGAAACCGGCCTCGACGAAACGGCCCACCTTATGATCCACCTCGGGTTCAAGCGCTTCCCGGTCGTCTGCAGCGGAGAGGTAGTGGGGATCGTCTCCCGTTGCGACGTCTTAAGGGTCATCGAAAAGCTGAACGAAGAACAGGGTTAACATCATGGAAAGTGCGCAGGCAATTCGCCAACTCAACGAAATGATCGGTCAGCTTCTCTCCCTGGGCGCCGAAGATTTCCAGGAACTCGCGCAGATCAGCAAAGCCATCGAGGATTGGTGCCAGTGCGACGACTGCCCCCAGGCGTGCCGCCCGGCTGCCGGCAAGGCCGCCGAGCAAATAAAGCTTGTCATTTTTCAGGAAGTGCCCGACCCCGACGGCACCCTCGCTGAGATCGCAAACATGCTCGGCGCGCTGCAGGAGGCCATGGCCGACGGCGCGGAGAACGTGGCCCTCGAGCAAGCCACCTCCACCGAAGGCGGGCCGGTTCCGGCAGCCCCCGAGGAAGAAGCCCCCCCCTCGGCCACCGAGACCGTCGAGAAGCCGCAGCAACAGGCCGAGCAAACCGAAGACGACGTCGACGGATCGCTTCCTGATGACGCCGACCTCGAGCTGCTGGGCGAATTCATCTCTGAATCTCGCGAATACATCGAGAACGCCGAGGCAGCCCTGCTTACACTCGAAACCGACCCCGACGACGAAGACGCCGTCAATACCATCTTTCGCGGCTTCCATACCATCAAGGGAACGTCGGGCTTCCTGGGCCTGGTGTGGCTGTCGAAGCTCACTCACCACGCCGAGACGCTCCTGAGCCGCGTGCGCGACAACGAGATACGCTGCACCGGCGGCTACGCAGACCTCGCCCTTCGATCGGTGGACATGGTCAAGGATCTCATCCAGCAAGTGCAGGATGCTCTCGGTGGCGACGTGATGGTCGAGCCGGAGGGATACGACGACCTGATGCAGCTCCTTGCAGATCCGGAGGGTGCAGGCATAACAGACGAAGTGGACGACATAAGGTCTGATCCGCCGCGCGTGGGCGACATCCTCGTGGCCGAGGGCGTGGCACAGCGCGAAGAAATCGAAGCCGCCGCCGCCGGCCAGGGCAAAAGGCCCATAGGCGAGGCGATAGTGAGAGCACAGGCCGCGCCCGTTACCGAAGTTGCAAAGGCGTTGCGCACGCAGAGGAGAATATCGGGCGTAGCCGCCGACTCCTCCGTTCGTGTTCGCACGGACCGCCTCGACAAGCTCAACAACATGGTCGGCGAGCTGGTCATCACGCAGTCGATGGTAAGCCGGGACGTTGAGACGGCGGCGGTGGCCGATCAGAGGCTCGCCCGCAACATGAGCCAACTCGGCAAGATCACGCGCGAACTGCAGGAGGTGTCGCTCTCGATGCGCATGGTGCCCGTGCACGGAGTTTTCCAGAAAATGGCACGGCTCGTGCGCGACCTCGCCCGCAAGGCGGGCAAGCAGGTGGAATTCGTGACAGACGGCGCCGAGACGGAACTTGACCGCAACGTTGTCGAGCAGATAGGCGACCCCCTCGTGCACATGGTGCGCAACGCGGCAGACCACGGCATTGAAACGCCGGAAGAACGCGAAAAGGCAGGCAAGCCCGCCAAGGGCCGCGTCGAGCTGCGGGCCTTCCATCAGGCCGGAAGCGTTGTCATCGAAGTCGAGGACGACGGCAAGGGGCTGGACAAGGAGCGAGTGCTCCAAAAGGCCATCGCCAAGGGGATAGTGAAGGAAGGGCAGGAACTCGGCGAGCAGGATGTTTGTCGCCTCGTATTCCACCCCGGTCTTTCCACGGCGGAGACAGTTACCGACATATCCGGCCGGGGCGTGGGCATGGACGTCGTCCGCAAGAACATCGAGTCGCTGCGTGGCAGGGTCGACATCGCCTCCACGCGCGGGGTCGGGTCGGTTTTCACTATCCGGCTGCCACTTACCCTGGCGGTGATCGACGGCCAGGTGATCAAGGTGGGCCGGCATACGTACATCATTCCAACCACCTCCATCGAGCGCTGCCTCAGGCCCGAGGCCGAGCAATTGACATCCGTGCAGAATCGCGGCGAGATGGTCACGGTGCGGGGCGAGCTGATGCCGATGTTCCGACTGTACAAATTGTTCGGCGTCGAGCCGCGTACCGAGATTCCCACCGAGTCGCTCGTGGTGATTGTGGAAAGCGACAGCGAAAAGTGCTGCCTGATGGTAGACGAGCTGCTCGGCCAGCAGCAGGTAGTGATAAAAAACCTGGGCTCGGGCCTGGGAGAAGTGCCCGGTGTTTCGGGCGGCGCGATCATGGGCAATGGGAACGTAAGCCTTATTCTGGATGTGCCGGGGCTGATCAAACTGGCCAGAGAGAACGTGGCATAGTTGCGGAGAGCCGAAGTCATGAG
>JABMSA010000249.1 GCA_013202185.1 Planctomycetota bacterium | reverse complement strand
GTATTCGGAGATGGGCATCGTCACTCGTCGCCTGCCCGCCATAGCCTTGGCAGAGGCTGATGGCGACGGCGGGTCGTCGATCCGTTCTTTAGGGCGGGGCGTGTTGGGGTCCGCCTGCTGTTGTTTGGTTCCTGTGTTTGGATGCAGAGGGCAGGCAATTCGCTCAATATCTCGCTCAGCGCTGCCCCTGCGCAGACCGACGCCTTTAGGTCAATGCCCGTGGCAGCGCCAACTACTTTGGGAACGTTACAAAATTGTTACAAACGTTTCGCCGTGGAAGCGTCTAATTATATAGAGAGAGAATCATGCACAGCATCCGCCGGGAGAAGACAATGAAGACCACTGCCCTCTTTTCGCTGTTTCTCGCCGCGTGCATCTGCCAGAAAGCAGCCACATGCGCCGCCTACGAGAATGTGCTGATCAAAGACGTGCCGCACGTGAAGCAGAAGCCCGACTTCTGCGGCGAGGCATGCGCCGAGATGTATTTGCGCAAGCTCGGCCACAAGATGGATCAGGATTATGTTTTCAATCGGTCGGAGCTTTACCCGCTCATGGCAAGAGGCTGCCACACGAAGGAACTGGCACGCGCCCTCAAGGGCATCGGATTCAAGACCGGCAACGTGTGGTACACGGCAAAGGCCGACAACGCCGCACAGATGGAAGCACACTGGAAAGCACTTCACGCCGACCTGCTCGACGGGGTGCCGTCCATCATATGCATGCGCTACAGCGACCAGCCCCGCACCACCGAGCACTTCAGGCTGATACTCGGCTACGACGCCGCCACCGACGAGGTGATCTACCACGAGCCTGCGGAAGCGGCCGGAGCATACAGGCGAATGAAGAAGGCGAAGTTGCTCGAGCTGTGGCCGCTGAAATACGACACGAAATCATGGACGATCATACGCCTGAGGCTCGAGCCCGACAAGATCGAGAAGCCGCGACCGGCCGACGGATTCGCACCCGCCGACTTCGCCCAGCACATGATGCAGCTCAACAAGAAGATCCCCGGAAAGGATTTTGCGGTGGTCCTCGCGCCGCCGTTCGTAGTGATGGGCGACGAAAAGCCAGCGATGGTCCGGAGGCGCGCACGGCAAACCGTGAAGTGGGCGGTTGACAAACTGAAGAAAAGCTTCTTCCCGAAGGATCCGGACGAGATCCTCGACGTGTGGCTGTTCAAGGACAAGAAGAGCTACCGCAAGCACACGAAGGAGATTTTCGGCGACACACCGTCGACGCCGTTCGGATATTATTCGCGCGAGCACGGCGCGCTCATCATGAACATCGGCACGGGCGGCGGCACGCTGGTGCACGAGATTGTGCATCCGTTCATGCGGTCGAACTTTCCCGACTGCCCGGCGTGGCTCAACGAGGGGATGGGATCGCTGTACGAGCAAGCCGGCGAAGAGAACGGCCGCATCGTCGGCCTCACCAACTGGCGGCTGGCGGGCCTGCAAGAGGCAATCAAAGCCGGGAATGTGCCGCCGTTCAAAGATCTGGCCGCCATGAGCGACCATCAATTCTACAACCGCGACAAGGGCACCAACTACAGCCAGTCGCGCTACCTCTGCTACTACCTCCAGCAGAAGGGCCTGCTGATCAAGTTTTACCATGCCTTCCACAAGAACCCCAAGGACGACCCCACCGGCTTCGAGACCCTCAAGAAGGTACTCGGCGAGAAGGACATGAAAGCCTTCAAGAAAAAATGGGAGGCCTTTGTTCTGAAGCTGACGTTCCCGTGACGGCGATCAAAGCATCGGGGCCGCGCCGCTCAGCCAATTCGCATCTTGATTCTTCGGCGTGAATGCGGTATCATTAGATCGACAAACGTGGATGAAAGAACTTGCACCATCGCAAAAAGGGAAATGCACTATGAGCCGCGCCCGACAAAAGATTCGACGAAAGACCAGGAGGAGCAAAGCCAACCACGGCGTTAAGCCGTGCACGCACAAGAAGCGATCGACGTTCTGAGCGACTGATCACTCCGGGAGAAACGGCGCCCATGTTTCATGGGCGCCGCTTTTTTTTGCCGCACGTTCCCATTCGCCCGGCATCCGCTATTTCCGTGCGAATTTTGATTCGGAGCGCCTGCGCTCGCGAAAGATGATCCTGATGGGGATCTCGTGGAATGGAAGCATCTTGCGGAGGAAGTTGGCGAGGTAGCGCTTGTAAGACGCGGCAAACAGCTCGGGATGATTCACAAACAGCACCAGCGTCGGCGGACCCACCGACACCTGCGTGGCGTAATAGATCTTCGGGAGCTTGTTCTTCTTGGGGCTGGGCTTGCGGCGGGTAATGGCCTCGCGGATCGCCTCGTTGAGGTCGGCCGTCGGCACGCGAACCGTCGACTGCTTGTGCAGCTCGCGGACAATGTCTAGCACTCCTCCCACGTTGGTTCCTTCTTTGGCGCTGGTGAAGACCATCGGGGCGAAGCTGAGGCCCGGCATGATTTCGGTGAAGTACCGCTCGTATTCCTCGGGCGTCTTGCCGACGGCGAGGTCCCACTTGTTCACCACGAGCGCACAGGCCTTGGCCGAGTCTCTCACTATCATCCCCAGCTTCTTGTCGACCTTCGACACGCCGGTTGTGGCATCGAAGAAGAAAAGCACGATCATCGCCCGGCGAATGGCCGCCTCGGCGCGCGTGAAGCTGAAAAACTCGATCGCGTGCTTCATCTGCGAGCGCCGGCGCAGGCCGGCAGTGTCGATGGCGATGTAGGTCTTTCCGCCTTTTTCGAAGTAGACGTCGACGGCATCTCTGGTGGTGCCTGGCTTTTCGCTGACGATAACGCGCTCCTCTTGAACAAGCGCATTGATGAAGGTAGACTTTCCGACGTTTCGCTTGCCGACGATGGCAAACGTAACGGGCTCCTCTTCGGCCTGCGGGGCGGGCCCGGCCTCAGGAAGCTTCTCGATGATCGCGTCCATTACGTCGTGGTATCCGCTGGACTGCACGGCGGATGTGAGGATCGGCTCGCCGAGGCCGAGGGCAAAGAAGTCGGACTTGCCTTGCTCGATGTGCCGGGCATCGGCTTTGTTGGCTACGAGGATTATCGGCTTGTCCAGCCGTCGCAGGCGGTCGGCTATCTCCTTGTCCTTCGGCAGCACGCCCTGCATGACATCGGTAACGAAAAGTATGAGATCGGCCTTCTCGAGGGCAACCTGTATCTGGTGCTCCACCTCGTCGGTTAGAAGATCGATGTCTTCAACGCCCATTCCGCCCGTATCAACAAACTCGATGGAGCGGTCTTCGTAGGTAGTGACTGCTGTTATTCGGTCGCGGGTGACGCCGGCGGTGGGCTCTACGATTGCAACGCGGCGGCCGAGCATGAAATTGAATAGGGAAGACTTCCCCACGTTTGGCCGGCCGGCTATTACCACTGCGGGAATGCTCATCCCGTTTCCTCCTGCCGCCGGTCGGTCGAGTCTTCTTCGTCGGAGCCGGGGACTATGTACTTCCCGTCGAACCAGGCGGCCAGGTCGACCATCTTGCAGCGCTTGCTGCAAAACGGAAAGTGCTTGCAGCTTTCAACTGATTTGTACGAGAACTTTTTATTGCACGTCGGGCAAACGTGGAAAGGCACGTGATTTCTCCTGTCAGCTCTCGTCGCCTGCAGGAGCGCCTTGGGGGTTGGGATGCCGCGAGACCTTTACTTGCGCGGCCCGGACCACTCTGCCGTTGAGTGTATAGCCCGCCCGCAGTTCCTCGAGAATCGTTTCGTGCGGGACGGCATCGTTTTCTTCCTGCATTACCGCTTCATGCAGGTTGGGGTCGAACTTGGCGCCCTTGGTCTGCATTCGCTCGACGCCGAAGTTCTGGAGCACGCGTACGAACTCCTGCTCCACGAGTTTTACGCCTTCGAGGAATCGCTGGTCGGGCGAGCTTTCGGCGGCTGCGATGGCGTGGTCGAAGTTGTCCAGGCAAGGCACCAGCGCCGCCACGAACTCCTGCACGGCAAACTGCCGCAGGGCTTCGCGCTCCTTGCGCATGCGTTTCTGGTAGTTGACGAAGTCGGCGGTTGTGTGCTGGAGCTTCTCGAAGATTGCGTCGCGTTCTTCCGCCTTGCGGCGGAGTTCTTCGAGCATTTCTCGCGGCGTACGTTCGCCGGCCGCTTCCTCTGCGGCTTCGTGTTTGGTTTCTTCGGGCTGTTCAGGCTTTTCGCCTGGTGTTTGTTTCGCGGAGTCCTTCTGAGCGGGCCCCTTTTCCTTTGCCGTCATTTTTCTCCCTGGTTAGTGAAGCAATTCCTTTATGTTTTCGAGAAAGGACTTCCTGTGCGGGGTAACATTTATGTCTTCAGTTTCGGCGTACTTCCGCAAGAGGTCTTCCTGGTCGCCGGTGAGTTTTCTGGGCACCTCTATAACGACCTGAACGATCTGGCTGCCGCGCTTTCCGCGGCTGGGCACTCCCAAGCCGCGCATGCTCAGCAGCTCGCCGCTTTGTGCGCCCTTGTGGATGGTGAGTACGGCGGTCTTGCCTTCGATGGTGGGCACGTCGATCTTGGCGCCGAGCGCCGCCTGCGGAAATGATATGGGCACCTGGCAGTAGAGGTCTTCGCCTCGGCGCTCGAAGAACTTGTGGGGCTTGACTCTGACGTGGCAGTAGAGGTCGCCCGGCGGTGTGCCGTTGGGGCCGGGCTCGCCTTGCCCCGCCAGCCGGTAGGTCATGCCGTCGTAGCTGCCTGCCTGCACGGGCATGTCGATGGTCACTCGCTTCAGTTGGTGGCCGGTGCCGTCGCAGGTAGTGCATGGGCTTTGGATGATTTCGCCGCGCCCCCGGCATCGCGGGCACGTGGTGCGAATGCTGAAGAATCCGCTGGTTTGCTGCACCTGCCCCACCCCCCGGCACTGGCTGCAAGGCACAGGCTTGGTGCCTACGCGTGCGCCGGTTCCGGAGCAGCTTTTGCAGAGATCGCGCCGTGCTATGTTGAGCGTCTTGCGCTCGGCGCCCAGCACGGCCTCTTCCAAGCTGACAACGAGGGTGTGCTCGATGTCGGCGCCCCGCCGCGCGCGGCCGCGCCCGCGGGCGCCGCCGAAGAGATCCCCGAAGATGTTGTCGCCCGCGTCGGAGCCAAAACCGAACGCGCGGAGAATGTCTTCGAACGAGAAGTCGGTGTAGGTGTGTACGCCGGCGCCGCGCAGGCCCTCGTGGCCGAATTGATCGTAGCGCCGGCGCTTCTGCGCGTCGCTGAGCACGTCGTACGCTTCGGCTACCCCCTTGAACTTCTCCTCGGCTTCCTTGCGATTGTCGGGGTTCTTGTCGGGATGATACTTGACGGCCAGCTTGCGAAACGCCTTCTTTATCTCGTCTTCGCCGGCATTTCTTTGAACACCGAGCAATTCGTAATAGTCCTGCTTCGCCATTGATCCGTTCCGTCAACCCGGAGTGCGAAAAGTGAGGCGGGTGTGCATGCGTGGCTTGCCCGGCGACGCAACGGGCTACTTGTTGGCTTCAATCCAGGTGTTGATCTTCTTCTCTATCACATCGAGGGCGCCGGCCCAGTCGGCCGACTTGATGTCGAAGCTCTTGCCCGTGATCTTCTCGAGTGCTATTACCGCAGCCCGTTTGACGACAAGGTTTTCATCGGCCAGGGAGACGATGAGCCTGGCCTTGGCGTCGGTCGCCTTCAGATCTCCCAGTGCCTCGGCCGCCGCGCGCCTCACCATCTCCTGAGGGTCGTCGAGCAGCGGGATGAGCTGCTTGATCGGGGTATCGACGCCTATCTTGCCCAAGGCCGCGGCCGTTGCGGCGCGCAGGAGGTCGTCTTTGGTCGAGAGCATCTCGGTAAGCGGCTTCACGGCGGCCGCAAGCTTCATCTTGGCCATGGTCTTGATCGCCCAGAACTTCGTGCCGAAGCTCTCGTCGGCCAGCAGCTTGATGATCTTGGCCGCACCGGCCTCGAAAACCGCCATGTCGTCAAAACTGTTGATGCACAACAGCAGCCAGAGGCGGGCATGGGAATTCTCGTGTTCGTCGAGGGAATCGAGCAGTGGCCCTGCCGACGCTTCCGGATTCTGGGCCAGGAGGTCAATTGCCTTCTTCCGATCTCGCCACGACAGTTCTTCAGTCGTGAGCTGCTTGATTGCCTCGGCTATCTGCTCGTCGAGGGGCTGTTCTTCTTCGGCGGCCGAGACCGCGCCGGCCGGAATGGCCAGGATCATTGCAAGCAGTAGGATGGTGGCTGTTTTCATCGAGGGCCTCCTGCGATTCGGATGGGCGTTCCGCTTATGATTCATTCTTGTCCGAGCTGTCAGCTCACGGGTTCGCACGTGCGCGGCGCCGGGCGGTCCAAACGCCGATTCCCGTCCCTCGCCCGCTCACAGCGAACACATGTGAATTATACCCTTGGCAGCCGGATTAGTCAACGAAAAAAGGCTTGCGACCCGGCGTCGCGGGCGTTGTGGTGGGTCGGTGGGTCAGTGGG
>JABMSA010000020.1 GCA_013202185.1 Planctomycetota bacterium | reverse complement strand
GCCATGAAGTGTGAGTTCATTAGGCGTTTTTCGGTGCCTGGCACTTTTAAGGTTTGCAAGTGCTGTAATATCAAGAGGTTAAGAGGGCTGCTTGTACCGAAGTCCGAGAAGTGGACGGGCAGAAGACCTCAGCTCACCTTCCTTTGCTCATTCCGCCAAGTCTGTGTTTCTTGCTATATCATCAATGCTGTGCGTCCCATTCCTTGAGTTTGGCCTTTACCCTTTGCCTGAGTTGCTGCCGGTCCGCCTCAGTCCATGTTGGATCTCGTTCCACATCGAGGCCGAGAAGGTATGCGAGCTTGAGTGCGGCGAAATCGCGGACGGCTATTTTGTCGAAGGTGGATCCGGCAGATAGCATATTGAACATTTCCGGATTACTCTTGACATCGCGAACTGACGTGTCGTCGAGGAATTGCCTCACGAAGTTGATGTGTGGCTCCAACGGCGTGTTCTTGGTGCAGCAGTAACTCATGTGGTTGAGGAATTCCATCCGCGTGCCAACATCGACACGTTTGGCCAAACGGAGCAGCGCCTGCCACGCCTTCGGGTCTTCGCTATTGGCAACCATGGCCGCGAGCGATCCCACTGTACTATAGTAGGGCTCGTCGGGCGCTGCAGGTAGTTCGTCGAGCGCCTGTATCAGTAGCTCTGGGAAGCTTTTGTAGTTCATGTCGAGCAGACAGGACAGCGCCAGGCTCTTATGTGAGAGGCCAGGATGCCGGGCTCCCTGCAGGAGGGACTCCAACTTCACTTTTCGCGGCAGATCGCTTTCGACGAGAGCGTAGACCACATCGTAGCTTCGCAGCTTCGGACGCTCCTCGAGTATCTTCCGATAGATTCCCGGCAGGTGAGCAGGGTACTTCGCTGCAATGACCTCATTGTTGTTCTCCTTGGCCGTGTTGCGCTGATGCTGCGGCCTGTGCGCATACCATTATAGCATTTGGGACGGCAGAGGTCAAGATGGGAAAGAGGGCAGGCAACGCCTTAACCGCCATAGGGCGGGGCGGCCTGCCCCTACCCTCGCCCATGCATATCTTTCGGTGGTGGTGGAGCCTCGACGGCGGATGCGGTGGGCGGTAGTATGAAGAGATGCGGTTGGCCCGAGCTACACGGTTTCGGCGAGCCATCTTCTGAGGGCGGATTGCTCTTCGGATGTCATCGCGAGGAAGCAGGGCGGCTCTTCGGTGCTGATGCCCAGCCTTGCCGACAACCACTCGAGGGCGGTCTCGAGCACGTGCTTGTGGTCGAAGGCCAAGTGGGGCATTGCCGAGAGCGCAAACCATCGCGCTTCGGTGCCCTGCCACAGGGACGGCCCGGCCGGATAGAGCAGCTCGCCGCGATACTCAGGCAGCCGCCGATGCGTAGCTATGCGGCGCAGCCCCTCGGCAATCCGCACGACAACGGCGTCGTCCGGCCGGCCAAAGAACCCCGCCGCGAAGAACTCGCCGACCTCGATCAGCCTGGGAATATGCCGCTGATCAATTCTGAATTCGGATGCGACAACTCTTGCACTTTCCATCGCCGTCCATCTCCTGCGGGTGCGGCCGTCAGTTTGAAGGCGTCAGGGTATTATACTACGAGTTCGCGGGACTTGCAAGCAGGTGGAGCGACGCACGCGCTGCGCGAAGCAAAGAGAAAAAAGTTCGACATCCGCCCGCGCCGTGTTACAATCTATTCGATGACGGCGCTGCGACGAGCGCGGGTGCCTCATTCGTTGCACATGGGGTTTATTAGAAGATCAGAAGATCAACAGTCACTTGTGAAGGAAACTAAAGTACATAACATATGGTACTTCTTTTTTGCAGACTTATCCCAATTTGCCGATCCTGAAAGTGGCCCGGCGGCACCGTTGAGTACCAAGCTGTATTACATCGGATTCGTACTTCTCTGGAACGCTTTTGTCTTTTGGATGTTGAGATATAACACAAAGGCGTTGGCCAGAATGAAAGAAGCGCAGGTCGAGCACGGAGGTGCAGGCGACGACAAGTAGTCGCGCCTGAACTCCCATGTCGAGCATCCACCCACATTCACGAGGCATTCCCGCCAGCCGCCGACTTCGACCATCCTTACCCGCACGGGGGCAAAAAAAAGGGGGAAAAACTATTGACTTTGCCGCCGGTACTGACTATAATGACATATATGATCAATGCGTCAGTCTTGACGATTAGACCAGAGATGACGGAGCGGTCAGTAATGAGCCAGCAGCACAAGCCCGGACGGAAAATATCGCGGCGGCACAGACGCGCGAGCGCCACTCGGCAGAAGTTGCTCACCGCAGCACGCGCGGTTTTTGCCGAAAAGGGCCTGGACCTCACCCGCATAGACGAGATAACCGAGAGGGCCGACGTAGGCAAGGGCACTTTCTACTACCACTTCAGGACGAAAGACAGGATCATCCTGGAGGTCATCAAGGACGTCCTGGACGAGTTGGTTGCAGTTATCGAAGAGCGATGCAACGGGATCACCGACCTGCAGGCCCTTCTGCACGCGCTGATCGGCGCGCACATGGAGTTCTTCTCCTCGCGCTGGGAAGACTTCGTACTTTACTTCCTGGGCAGGACGGAACTGACACTGGAGGAAAGTTACGAGGGAATCGAGACGCCGTTCCTGAACTATCTCGAGCGGATCGAGGACCTTCTGGCATCGGTCATAAAATACCGGTTGCCGCGTCCTGCGTTGCGCCGTATTGCCGGCGCAGTTGCCGGGTTCGTGACCGGTCACTACGCATTTGCACTGATCGGCTCGCAGGAGGACATTGAGCAAAGCTTCATCTCACTGCGGAGCGCCATTGTGGCCAGTCTTGCAAGTTTTATTCAAACGTTCAAGCCCCCGGATACAGCCGGCCAGGAGAATGAAGAGCCGGCCTGAGCAACTCGGCCGGTCTTCCTGTGTACAACGACGGACTCGGAGGAAACCAGAGTGAGACCTAATGCAATTCTCGAAGAAGCGTCGAAGCAATGCGCCTGGGGTGTCTCGTCGAGCATCGACGTCTACGACTGCGACCCGAAGACCATTCGCGATGCCGACAAGATTCGTCAGTTTGTGGCGGAGTTGTGTGATCTGATTGAGATGAGGCGATTTGGGGAGACGATCGTTGTCAATTTCGGTGAAGACGAGCGCGTCGCGGGGTACTCAATGCTGCAACTGATCGAGACCTCTCTCGTTTCCGCCCACTTCGCCAACCAGACGAACACGACGTATCTCGACGTTTTCAGTTGCAAGTCCTACGACCCGGAAGTCGTTGCGGAATTTGCCCAGGCATTCTTCGGCGGCTCCCGCAGCCTGACGCACGTCAACCTGAGGTTGTAGAGCGTGTACAATCTCCACATTCTTACAGACTTGGACGAATGCCGGGGCCTATGGCAGCGCCTGATACCCGCGGAAGTCATGTTCGATCTTTGGGAAGTCAGGGAGTGCTTTCATCGCCATTACCGGCGCCCGCCCCGCTTCATCGTCGCCGAGGCAGCAGAGGGCATCTGCGGCCTGCTGCCTGCCAGTTGGATCGAAGAATCCCGCTGCTACGGATACTTCCCCGGAGAGACGTGGGAAGGCAAGACTTGGCTTGAACAGAACCGGGTTCTCGCACGTGACGAATCGGTGCTCGCCGCCCTGCTCAGCCCCTGCAGGCCCTCCTGGCACCTCCGCTACCTACTGCCGTTGAACGGCGGCGGCCTCGACTGCGACGTTGTCGATGAAACAGGCTACCTTTTCCTGCCGCCCGAATACGATTACGACATTGAAAACTATTTCCGGCAATTCTCCCACAAGTCGGCCAAGCGCCTCAAGCGGGAACTCGACGCAATCCAGGCTCGCGGCGTGCGCTATCGCCTCGACGACCCGTCAGACTTCGACATTCTCGTCCGCATGAACCTCGAACGGTTCGGCGATCGCTCCTACTTCTCCGACGGGCGCTTCCTCGAGAGTTTCCGCAGCCTGATGAACTTCCTCAAGGATAGGGGATGGCTGCGCCTGACCACCCTCATCATTGACGACGGGCCCGTCGCGGTTGACATAGGCTGTGTCTATCGCGGCGTCTACACGGTGCTGGGGGGCGGCACGCACGGCGGCTATCCTGGCGTCGCGAAATTCATCAACATCCACCACATGCAGCGGGCATGCCGCGAGCGGCTCCAGCAGGTTGATTTCTTGTGCGGCGATTTCTCCTGGAAGAAGCTGTTTCACCTCAAGCCCAGACCGCTGTATCTACTCGCGTCCAAGGCGGCCGGTCTCGATGCGCCCGGAGTCTTCGGATTGGGGGGACCAACGCGTGTCACACAGGCGCGTGCTCGTCATCGGGACAACGAGCGACTACATATACCTCATTAGCCGGCGGTTTTCCGGCAGGGCGGTGTTTCTGACCGATGCTCGGGAGCGCGCCGGGGCCACAGAGCCGCGCACGGACGGCTCTGCGGAAGCGCTGTG
>JABMSA010000248.1 GCA_013202185.1 Planctomycetota bacterium | reverse complement strand
GGCTGCAATTCACCTGGCGCGATGCGAGCTTCTATTACGCCGGCACCAACTGCTATTATCTTTCGTACTTCTCAGCCGATCCCGCTCGGCGCGGCTCGATAGATGATCTCCTCGATCTCTGCCTCGGCAGGGGATTCAATGTCATCCGTGCGTGGGCGTTCAATGATGGCGGCTCGAACATCGACGGCTACCCAAACGAATGGGCCTACCAGGATACGCCGACGTCACTATACAACGAAACGGCGCTCCGGGGCCTCGATTACGCTGTCGATCACGCGGGGCGTCGCGGGCTGAAGCTCATCCTCACCTTCACGAACAACTGGGACGATTACGGCGGGATGCAGTGGTACGTCGATGCCTCGCCAAGCGCCGCCGTCCACGACGAGTTCTACAGCGACCTTCAGTGCAAGGAATGGTTCAAGGCGAGGATGCAGACGATCATAACTCGCGTGAACACTTACAACGGCATCGCTTACAAGGACGACCCGGCCATCTTCGCGTGGGAACTGGCCAGCGAGCCGCGCTGCTGGGACGACTCGGGCAGCGAGCAGCTTGTGTTTCGCACGTGGGCCGACGAGATGAGCACTTTCATCAAGAGCCTCGACCCGAACCACTTGGTCACTACCGGCGTGGAAGGTTTTTACAACTGCGTTTGGGGCTGCAGCGACTGGATTTACGACGGCGCCACCGGCACCGATTTTATTGCCGACCACGCGCTCCCCAATATCGATTTCTGCACGATGCACCTGTGGCCCGACCACTGGAACCTCAGCGACGCCGCCGCGATGGTGTTCCTCCAGCGCCATCTCGACGACGCCGCGAATGTCATACGCAAGCCGATCGTTCTCGAGGAGTTCGGCGTGTCCGGCGACGAAGGCACTGCCGCTCTGCAAGAATGGACTGATGCCGTATTCGCGAGTGCCTCGACAAATGGCGCGGCCCCCGGCTGGCACGTGTGGATGATAGAAGCCGACGGATCCGGGCACGACGATGGCTACAGCCTGACGCTGCCCGATGATCAACAGACGATCGATCTGCTCACGATACAAGCGCAGGCGATCAACGGCCTCACGGCGCCCGATGCGGACGTCAACGTCGACGGCGTTGTCAATGTTCTCGACATGATCGCCATCCGCAATGATCTCGGCGCCACGCCGGGTTCCGACGGTTACATCCGGGCCGACGTCAACCGCGACGGATGGATAAACATCCTCGATATGATCGTGGTTCGCAACGCGTTCGGCACCACCTGGCCGTGAGGGCTGTCATTCGATCCGATACAAATAGACGTTCTTTTCGGATGCGACAGGCGCCAGGCCCAGATCGTGCTCGAGCGTGCGGCGTGGGCCCGTTCCCGGTCCGCGCGATTCCTCATCTTCCACTATCACCCAGCGCACCTCGAGTGCTCGAAGCTTTGCGAGCGCCTCTTCGCGCGGCGTTTGCAAAACGCGACCAAAACGAATCGCGCCGATGACGGGTATTCTGTTTGCAAAGTGTTTTACGTCTGCCGGTACCCGTGAAGCGAACCCGCGGATTGTCTTTTTCTCGTGGATCGTTTGGAACCAGAGAAGCGTGTCGATGGGGCACACCGACAGCACCATGCCTTCGGCAGGGTCGTCTCTGATCGATTGCAGGAAGGCCGGCTTTAGCGGGTCGTAGAAGTAGAGCGGCGGATAGCTGATCACAAGGAGCGATGCCACCGCCAGCGCGCCGATGAGCCATCGCCGTGCGCCAAAGCGCTGCATCAGGTGTGCCAGGCCGGCGCTTGCGACCATGATAATGGCTACCGAAGCAGGCAGCGCATACCGCCCTGCAACTCCGCCCGCGGCGAGAAACGGCATTGCCCTGAGCGCCACGTACGGCAGCCGGAAGCCCGTAATCGGCTCGCCCAACACGTGCAGCCTCGGGCCAAGCGACAGCGCCGCGAACGCCGACGCCATAAACACCCAGTAGGGTTTCCGATTGCGCAACAAGCCGTATATTGCCAGAGCGATCACGGGCACGCCCACGAAAGCCGCAATATCGCCCGTGGGCATCGGCCGCGTGTTCCAAACAAACTCGAAAAACGACGCTCCTCGTGACGCTGGTGAGGGAGTAAGGTAGCCCAGCACATCGATGGAATACGAGCTCGGGAACCGGCCCCAGTCGAGGACTTTGGCATGCTCAACAT
>JABMSA010000247.1 GCA_013202185.1 Planctomycetota bacterium | reverse complement strand
CGCAGGACCAAGGGCAAGTTCTATGTGACGAAAAAGCATGAGTCTATGCTTGAGGAGAACCGAGCCGGAGGGCGGTGTGCGCATCTCTTCTATACCTACTTCCGCAAGTTCAATACAGCCTATCGTGACAGATTGCCGGACACTCCCAGGCTACAGGGACTGGCGGCATTCACGCTCTACCGCCTAGGTCTCGTGGCTCGTGACTGGACGGCCGTTTCCGATCTCCCTGATCTGGTACTCCTGCCGGCGGTGCGCGACGAACTGAGCGAAATGACAATGCCGCATTTTGAAGAAGCGGATTACGTGAGCTTTCGGATTCTCGAACCGCTTGTGTCGTTCGGGCTCCTGGACGTCCAGACCGTCGGCATCCTTGGCCGCGTGCAGAAGATGTCGAGCGTGCGCACGACGGCACTTTGGGATCGGCTCCTTGAATTCAGCATCTGAGGATCTATGCCGGGAAGACAAGTGCTTTGACAATGAAGGGACCTGCGGGGACCTGCGGGGTCAGGGCTTCACATCCCACATATTGCGCGACACGGTAGCCATCGGCAGCGCGCAGTTCGCAAGGGCACTGCGCGTGGGAGCGGCAGGGGAGGACCTTCGCGGCATCGCCGGGAAGCGAGAACTGCGCCGGCGAGTCTCTGTGCAGGAAGTGCGCCACGCGGTTGAGGAAATCAGAGGGGAGCCCTGGGCGGCCCTGGTCGGCCGGCACGGTGACTGGGCGCGCCCGGCCTTCCTATGGGCCGCCCGACGTTTGTGCGGATGCACGCTGCGGGAGATCGGCGCGGCGGCCGGCGGCATGAATGAGACCGCAGTCGGCATGGCCATCAGCCGCTTCGAACAGCGCTGTGCTCGCGACCGCTCCCTGCGCAAGCATCGTCAGATCCTGATGCAAATGTGGGATGTGAACGGCGTGTTGCCCAAAGCCCCTCATGTGAGTAGCGGGACTATTTCGGCCGATGTTTGATCTTTCAGTAACGGATCGATGGAAGAGGCGGCTGCGAAGCGCGTGGCGATTTGCAGGGCGCGACTGAGGGCCGTTTTTGACACGCAGATGGTCGCCATGGCGGCTTGACCGGCCGTCCGAAGCGCCTGTGCGAGCGCCGGCGGCTGCGGGGCGATATGGCGCATCAAGATGCGGAGATTCTGAACCGCAGCGATGAGGTAGTCCTGGATCTGCTGGCGCCAGAGCCGTCGCCATCGTGAGCGTTTGAAGCCGTGGTTGTTGGCCCCGTCGGCGAAGCTGCCCTCCATCAACCATTTCCTGCGCAGGCGATCTCGCTTCGCTGCCACCGATTGCGACTGGGCGCGTCCGGCATCGACAGCCTCCTGATTGTAGTGTCGTTTCACTGTCCGGGCAGCGCCCTCTGCCCGTGTGCACTGCGGACGCAACGAGCAGACTCCGCAGACGCCGATTGGACAAGCATACTCATAGGCCTTGCGGGTCTTCTTGTGCTTGCGCCGTGTCAATGTCTGGCCGGCCGGGCACGTGAAGGTGTCAGCGTTTGGATCGTACGTGAAGTCCTCATAGCCGAAGATCCCTTCGCGGCGACCCTTCTTTAACTGCGGGGCAAGCATATCTCCCATGTGGCTGCGAATGCCTCGCTCGTTGCACGTTCGGAAGTTCTCCGCCGTGCCGTACTGCTTGTCTGCCACCACCGTCTCGACAGCTTGCCCTGTGTTGCGTTCATGCTGATCGACCAGGTCCATCAGCTTGGCATTCTCCTCAACATCGCCCGGTGTGGTCTCGGTGGCGGTGATCACCCCGCAGGCATCGTCAACCGCCCGGTGCGTCTTGTACCGCGCGCGGGAGCCGTCATTCTTGCCTTTGCGCACGATGGCTGCATCAGGATCTGTTGTGTTCAACAGGCCTTTGTTCTTGCGCTCATAGTAGATGCGCGCCCGATCGTCCTTGGGCTCATCGAGCTTGGCCATTTCGCCATGCAGCTGCCCGCGAAGCTGTGCGATCAGTTCCGGGCAGCCCTTCAGCACAGCGTTGTTCGAGGCGTTCGCATCGACCAGGCTTCCATCCATGTGCAGCTTCTTGCCTTCGATCAGACCCGCCAGTTTGCACTGGGCCACGATCCGCGTGAACAGCGTCTCGAAAACATCAACACCCCAGCGCGCGCGTGCCTTTGAGAGCACGCTATGGTTCGGGATCTCCTCATCGAGTCCGTACCCAAGGAACCACATATAGTCCAAGCGTTCGGCGATGATCCGCATCAACTCCCGTTCGCTGGCTACGTCATCGAAGAACAGCAGCAACATCATCTTCATGATCACCGCCGGATCGACCGATTCGTTCCCGTTGTATCCGTAGAAATCGTTCACTTCCGCGCGAACGAACGTGAAGTCGATCCGCTCAGCAAGCCGGCGCAACGGGTTCTCCGACCGCACTCGCTTATCCAGGTCAACCGAATAGCTGAACAAATCCTTCTGCGATTGCTGCTGGCCCATCATCGGCACGCCCTCCTTGCTGAGTACCGAGTATAGCGATACACTCGGCTCTTAACGAGGGGATTTGGGCAACACGCCGT
>JABMSA010000246.1 GCA_013202185.1 Planctomycetota bacterium | reverse complement strand
GGCTGTCAACCTTGCCAACGAGCTGACCCTCTTGACCTCTAAAGCGGTGCTCCTGGTGGATATGGACTGCGCTTACGGATCCGTGGCATCCTACCTGGGGCTCGAAGGACAGCGCGGGCTGGCCGACGTGCTCAACCGTGAGGGTACCATAGATACTGAACTGATTCAATCCTGTGCGCTGACGCACAGCAAGGAGCTTCACGCTCTCCTGAGCCCGGCCAGCACGGATCCGGCGCTGGCGCCCGGCGTGGGGTACAACCGCCTGGATGAAACTCTGGACACATTCATGAGCGCCTACGCCTATACGGTGATCGACGCGCCCCGGATTCCGATAGACGTTGCCGCGCGACTGGCTCGTGCAAGCGCTGTTGCGCTGCTCGTCCTTGAGCAGAACGTCATGCACATTCGCATGGCCAAGGCCCTGCTCAATGGGCTCGCCGAGCGCGGCGCTCAGCCCAGCCGGATCACGCCCACTGTTTCCCGCTATCGCAAGGGGAGCCGCGCCATCAGCCTCGACCAGTGCAAGACAGCCCTCGGACGCATCCCAATCGAGCTTGTGAGCGACGACTACCCGAGCGCCATCAGAGCCATCAACTACGGCCAGCCGCTCGCAAAGGTGGCGCCGCGCTCTCTCTTGCGGAAAGAAGTGTGCAATCTGGCAAGAAAGATGGCAACTGGAAAAAGGACCAGTCAAGAATGAAAGTCGAAGAAATCGAAGCGACAGCCTCTTCGGAGTCCACCACAACGGCCGGGGCCCCGACAAAAGACATCGAGGCCTCCCTGCACCGAGACGTGCTGGAGGCCCTGAACCTGGTCGAGGCGCGGGCGATGCCCGTAGAGCAGCTTCGTGCAGAATGCCTGCGGAAGATCGATGCTTTGCTGAAGGAGCAGGGATGGCCGTTCTCCGCTCCTGAAAAGAAAAAGCTCTTACAGGAAGTAATGGACGAGATCTTCGGATTCGGCCCCCTCGAAGAAGTCATGCGCGACAATACCATCAGCGACATCCTGGTCAACGGCGCCGGGCGCGCCTATGTCGAGCGTTTTGGCGTGTTGGAGCGCATCGAGCCGATCTTCCGCGATGATGATCACCTGCTGCAGATCATACAACGCATCGGCGCGCGGGTGGGGCGCCGAATCGATGAGAGCTCGCCGATGCTCGACGCCCGCCTGCCCGACGGCTCTCGAGTAAACGCGATCATACCGCCGCTGGCCATCGACGGGCCCTCCCTGAGCATTCGCAGGTTCGGCAAAATTCCGATTACCGCCGAGAAGCTGGTGGCCCTGGGCACCTTGGCCGAGGAGATGGCTTCTTTCCTGCAGGCGTGCGTTCGATGCAAGATGAACATCCTGGTCAGCGGCGGCACGGGCTCAGGCAAGACCACCCTGCTCAATGTCCTATCGAAGTGGATTCCCGATGGCGAACGTGTCATAACCATTGAAGACTCCGCCGAGCTGCAGATGCAGCGCGAACACGTTGTGCGGCTGGAGGCACGCCCACCCAACATCGAGGGAAGAGGCGAAGTGACCGAGCGAGACTTGGTCCGCAACTGCTTGCGTATGCGGCCCGATCGAATCATTGTAGGCGAGGTGCGCGGCCCCGAAGCGCTCGACATGCTCCAGGCGATGAACACAGGCCACGAGGGCTCCATGAGTACCGTTCACGCCAACCGACCCCGCGACGCGCTCCGGCGCCTCGAGAACATGGTCAGCATGACCGGTCTGAACTACCCCGTACACGCTATGCGCGAGCAGATGGCCTCGTCGCTGGACCTGGTCGTACACCTCACACGCGTCACCGGGGGGCGGCGCAAGATGGATTGCATCGTAGAGGTAACGGGCATCGAGGGCGATGCCGTTTGCCTTCAAGACGTGTTTCGCTTCCGGCAGACCGGGCTCGGCAGCGACGGCCACGCTCAGGGGTACTTTGAAGCATGCGGCGTGCGCCCGCTGTTGACCGACCGCCTGATCGCCGAAGGCATAGAGTTTGCTCAGGGAATGTTCCAACAGCGCAAGCTTGCTTCAGGCGCACCCGGAGAGGAAGGCAATGCCTGAATGGACCACCATTGCCCGTTTGTTGGTGCCGATAACGGTGTTTCTTCTCATCCTGACCCTCTGGTACATTGTTGTGTTCTCGTTTCACGCGCTTCACAAGGCGCGCAAGCAGAAACTCAACGCCCGAATTGGCGTGGCGTCGGGTCAATCCGCTGCCACGGAGGCGCCTCGTCTGTGGCGTGAAAAAGCGGAAGACACGAACCGTTCGGCCGGGCCCGGCGCGCTGCTGACCGGCGGCCGCCTCGAGCGCCTGCTGCGAAACGCCGGCGTGCAAACAGCCTGGCAAAAGGTGCTGGGAGGGCTCCTTGGAACGATGATCTGCCTGTTTGGGATTACGTATCTGTTGAGCGGTAGCTGGCGACTGGCGCTCGCCGCGGACGTGGTCACGCTGGTGGCCGCACGAACAGTCATCAGGCGCCGGACCGACCGGCGGGATGCCCTTTTCGAAGTGCAGTTGGCCGATGCTCTCGCCCTTGCCGCCAGGGCGATCCAAGCGGGCCATCCGGTCTTGAGTGCTTTTTACATGATCGCCGAGAATACACCGTCACCTGTCGGACCGTTTTTCGCGGGAATCTGCCAGCAGCAGGCGTTGGGAATCAGCATCGAAGAGTCCGTCCGAACGGCCTCCGCCGGCTGCAACAGCCCCGATCTCGGCCTCTTTACCACGTCGATAATCATCCAGAGCCGAACCGGGGGCGATCTGTCGCCGGTATTGGAACGGTTGGCCTTGGTGATACGCTCCCGCATCAGGCTCAGCCGGCGAGTACGAGTGCTCACGGCTCAAACTCAATTCAGCAAGCGGATACTGCTGGCATTGCCTTTTATAATGTTGTTGCTGATAAGTCTTCTGAACCCCGATTACATGGCGCCGTTATACACCTCATTTACAGGTAAGACCCTGCTGATGGCGGCGGGAGCAAGCAATCTGTTGGGCGCGTGGGTGATGAACCGAATGGCCGTTGTACGTTTTTGAAGGCCGCTGTACGCTCGCGAGGAAGAAGGCGTATGGATACATTGTTGCTCGTTCCGGTGCTGACGTTCGTGGCGATTATCGCCGTCGGGCTGGCAGTGATGTCTATTCGGTCGGCGTCAAGAAGGCGCCTGGAGCAACGGCTGGAAGAACAGCCGGAACGGCCTCCACGGGCCGAGCCCACGCCGACAGACTCGCACCTCATCCTCCTGCTCGAGGTCATCGGCGATGCCGCTTCGATGGGCCGGGTGTCGCGGTCACTCACAAACAAGCTCTCCAGGGCGGGCCACCACTCTCCCGGTGCAGCAAAGATTTACCTGGCGACCAAGGCCATTCTAACGATGGTGGGGTTTCTTGCGGGCGTCCCGCTTGCATTTTTCCTGCCGGTACCGTTGATGTCGAGGATCATGATGCCCGCCGTGGCCGCCGGGGCGCTCTCTTACATACCCAATATCGTTGTGGATAAGCAAAGGCGGAAACGGGTTGCAGAGATACGCCTACACCTGCCCGATGCAATTGATCTTCTGGAGATCTGCATTGCCTCGGGAATGGCTCTGGACATGGCATGGAACATGGTGGGCGACGAGCTTGGCGCCGTCTCGCCCCGCCTTGCCGATGAAATGGCTCTTGTGAGTTTCGAAATCAGCCTGGGCACCCCGCGAACAGATGCGATGCGCCACATGGCAGACCGTACCGGGATCGAGGATATCAACTCAATGGTCACCGTGCTCATCGAGTCGGACAAATTCGGAACCAGCATCGGTGAAGCGCTGCGGACGTTTGCTGCGTCTGTGCGAGATATGCGACGGTTCAGAGCCGAGGAGGCCGCCGAAAAAGCAACGGTGAAGCTTCTGTTTCCGATGGTTATGTTCATCTTCCCCACAATCCTGATAGTGCTTGTAGGGCCGGCGGTACTGCGTCTGGCCGAGGTGATGGGTAAGGGATGAATCGTGAAATCTCGGGTCTGGGAGGCCGGCATGAAAACAATGCTGCTGATTATTGCTGCCTTGCCGCTTATCCTGCCGGCGGCCTGCAACAGGCCGCCGGTGAGAGACAAGGTCAGAGCACTGCAGAACCTTCAGATCGAAAATGGCATCATCAGGCAGCGGACAGTGTATCCGTACCATTTTCTGGTCGAAACGGCAAATCTCAACGAACTCGGTACCTATGACATGGAGATCCTCGCACGATACTTCGAGCGTCATTCAGGAAAGCTCAACATTCTGAGAGGCGACGCCGACAATGTACTCTACGAAGCGAGGGTGAGTTCGGCCCTGCAAGAGCTGGCCGTCCTGGGCGTGCAGACGGACCGCCTCCAGGTCGTCGACGAACTTCCCCCGGGCGACGGCATGCTGTCGGCGCGAGCGATCATTGTTATCGATAACCAACAGCCCAGGTCTCCCACTCAGGAAGGGAGGAACGTTTCATTTACCATCCCGTCGTCTCAGTCCAACGTCGAGGCAATGGAATGAGGAGGGGCGCTCAATGCCGGATCATAACACGAATGCCCGAAAAAGCGCCCGGCGGCTTCTTCTGTTGCCGGCGCTTCTCGGGCTGGCCATCTGCGGCTGCACGCAAAGCAGCCGCCTCATCCCCTACTCGCGAGCCCACGCGGACATCGAGTTCGAGAAAAGCATGGACCCGCCCCCCACGCCCAAGGCCCTCTACGCAATGGCAAGAATACTCGGCAAGCAAGGCAAAGACGCCACCTGCCAGTTGGTGCTGCTGAGGATCATCCGGGAACACCGCACCTTCATGCCTGCCTACAATGATCTGGCGCAGCTCTACGTGCACCAGGATGCACTAGACGACGCCGCTCAAGCGCTACTCGCCGGGCTTCACATAGTTCCCGACGAGCCCGTGTTGCTCAACAATCTCGGAATGTGCCGGCTGCTGAAGAAAGACTACACCGGGGCGCTGCACAACTTCACCAAAGCCGCCTCACTCGCGCCTCACAACAAACGATACCGGTCGAATATGGCCGTTGCCCTGGCAATGGCCGGGCGCTACGAGGAAGCTCTGGCGCTTTTCATGCAGGTGTTGTCGGCGGAAGATGCCAATCACAATCTCGAGGTGCTCGCCCATGCAAGAGACGAGCCGCCGGGTGTGCTGCTGAAATTGCAGCCGGTTCCGGGGGCGGCGACGCTCGAGGCCGTCGGCGAACGCACCGAATGAGGCTTGCGAAACCGATCCGCGCAGGGCTGCGGCACAGTGCCCAATACAAGCCGCAACCCCGCAGAAAGCGGATTGCACCTTCGGCTTTTTTGACTAACTTTCCGGTGAGAACGCCGAAAAGATTACAGGGCACTGCGAAAGCAGGAGGTACGTCGAAGCTTCCACCCAAACCAAGCCCGTTGGTCTGTCACACGGAAGGAGCAATGAGCAAACAACCCAAATCGCTCGCAACCTTGCCCGAGAAGCACGCCGCTGCGCCCGCAGAAACAGAAGAGTTCCTTAAGCATGGCCTCCGCGAGCGCGTGAAGGAACTTACCTGTCTGTATGGGCTGAGCAAGATCGTCGAGAAGAAAGACATATCTCTCGATCAGATCTTCGAAGAAACTGTACTCTTGTTGCCTATTTCGTGGCGGTATCCGGATGTTGCCTGCGGGCGCATTTGCTTCGGAGGGCGAGTATTCGAGACCCCTGGCTTCGAAGAGAGTCAATGGTGCCAATCGGCGGACATCCGCGTCAACGACCGGCCGGTCGGCTCGGTCCAGGTCAGCTACCGGGAAGCGCGACCCGAAGAAGACGAAGGACCGTTCCTGAAAGAGGAGCGCGACCTCATCGACGCGATCGCAGAGCGGCTGGGAAGGGTGATCGAGCGCAACCGCGCCCAGACAGCCCTCGCGCACAATGCCGAAGAACTGGCGCGCTCCAACAAAGATCTCGAGCAGTTTGCCTACGTAGCTTCCCACGATCTTCAGGAACCGCTGCGGATGGTCGGCGGCTACGTGCAATTGCTCAAGCGACGATACGGCAACCAACTTGACCAACAAGCGACGGAATTCATGGACTTCGCCGTCGATGGAGCCAAACGGATGCAGCAGATGATCAATGACCTGCTGACCTTCTCACGAGTGGGTACTCATGGCGGTGAAATCGAGACAACCGACGCGGCCGCAGCCGCGGATGATGCGATCGCCGACCTCAAAATGGCCATCGCCCGCGAGAGCGCTGAAGTAACGCGCGACGACCTGCCCGAAGTCACAGCCGACCGCGCACAACTGACCCAACTGTTCCAGAATCTGATCGGCAACGCCATCAAGTTTCGCGGCGACGCCCGGCCACGCGTCCACATCTCGGCTGAGCGTGAGCAAAACGCGTGGCGCTTTGCCGTCGAAGACAACGGCATCGGAATCGATCCCCAATACGCCGACCGCATATTCACCATCTTCCAGCGGCTGCACGGTAGCGACAAATACAAGGGAACCGGCATCGGGCTGGCAGTGTGCAAACGAATTGTGGAACGGCACGGCGGCCGAATATGGTTTGAGTCACAGCCCGGCGAAGGCACCACCTTTTACTTCACCGTTCCGTATGGAAAGGAGCAGAGACCGCAATGACCTACGCGCCTGCCGAAATCCTGCTGGTGGAAGATAACCCGGGCGACGTTCGCCTGACGATGGAAGCCCTCCAAGAGGCCAAGGTGCTCAATACGCTCCACGTGGCCAAAGACGGGGTCGAGGCAATGGCATTCTTGCGCCGGGAAGCCGAAAACGCCAATGCCCCCCGCCCCGACCTAATTCTGCTGGACCTGAACCTCCCCAGGAAAGACGGGCGCGAAGTACTCGCCGAGATCAAAGCGGATGACGATCTGAAAAGCATTCCCGTGGTTGTCTTGACGACGTCGGAAGCCGAGGAGGACATCCTCAAATCCTACAACCTCCACGCCAACTGCTACATTGTCAAGCCCGTTGATCTCGATCAGTTCATAGAGGTGGTGAAAACGCTTCAGGGCTTCTGGCTGATGGTGGTGAGGCTGCCACCAAAGTGACGAGGAAATCGCGATGGACGAGACTGCCATCCGAGTGCTGCTGATCGAGGACAACCCCAAGGACGTCCGGCTCATGGAAGAACTGCTGGCCGACGCGGAGGGGATTCACGCCGACCTGGAGTCCACTCATTGCCTCTCGGCGGCGCTGGAGCGCCTCAGGCAGGGCAGGACCGATCTGGTCCTCCTGGACCTTGGGCTGCCCGACTGCCAGGGCATCGATACATTCAACCGGTTGCACGCAGAAGCACCCAACGTGCCGGTGATAATACTTACCGGACTGCAAGATGAAAAACTTGCAGTCCGGGCGATTCAGCTTGGTGCCCAGGACTACCTGAAGAAGGCCGAGTCCGACAGCCCTTCACTCGCGCGCGCGATGCGCTACGCCATCGAGCGGCACAATCTGCTGGCGAGGGTCCGCGAGCTGGAAGCACTCAGAAGGATGGAACAAAGACACCGGGAGATGAACTCGCTTGAGCGCCTCGCAACGCCCGGGTCCGGCGCGGGCACCACGCCCAGCGCAGGGCCGGAGCCACTGAGCAGCGCCGCGCCCGAACTGTTCGAGAAGCTGGTCGGCCAGTACGAGTCTCTGCTTGACCTGGTCATCGAGGAAAAGATCCACAAGGGTGCAGATAACGTCTCAGAGCAACTGCGTGCCATGGCAGAAAAGATCGGCCGTCAGGAAGCAGGCCCACGCGACGTGGTGCACGTTCACAGCAGCGTCCTCAAAAGAAAAGTACGCGGCGCAACTGAGGCCAAGGCCCAGGCATGCATAGAGGAGGCGAGATTGATGGTACTCGAACTCATGGGGTACCTGGCCACCTTCTACCGCGATCACGCAGTGGTCATCACCGCAGCTCCGGCAGATGGTGCACCGGAAGCTGAAGGCGCATCCGAGACAGAGAAAGGGGAACTGTTGTGAGAAAGTACAAGCTGAAGCTCTACGTTACAGGCAAAACGCTCAAATCGGAGCGTGCGCTGGCGAATCTGATGCGCATTTGTGATGAAGATCTGGACGGCACCTATGAGATTGTCACCATCGACCTGCTGGAGCACCCCGAACTGGCGGAAGACGAAAAAATCATCGCGCTGCCCGTGGTCATCAAGGAACTGCCACGGCCCATCAGGCGCGTAATCGGCGACCTCTCCGACACCGAAAGCGTGCTGCTCGGCCTCGACCTCGAAGCAATCGACCCCGAGCCGCCAGGCGAAGACCTGGAACCGGTCGACAGTGAACCGGCGGGCGAAGAAAGGAGCCAGAAATGAACACGGAGAAAAGACCGGCAGGCATTGAGAAGCTGCCGACCGGCATACCCGGCTTCGACCACATTGCATTTGGCGGGTTGCCGAAAGGGCGAACAACGTTGGTCTCAGGCACGGCCGGCAGCGGCAAGACAGTTCTCGCGTGCCAATTCCTGGCAGAGGGGATTACAGGGTCGAACCAGAACGGCGTCATGGTCACCTTCGAGGAATCACCCGCAGACATCCGAACGAACATGCTGGGCTTCGGCTGGGACATCCAGAAATGGGAAGACGAGGGCAAGTGGGCCTTTGTGGACGGAACCCGCGAACTGGGCGAGGAAGAAATCCTGACGGGAGAATACGATCTCGGCGCGCTACTCGTCCGGGTCGAGCACGCCGTTCGGAAAGTGAATGCCAGCCGTGTGTCTGCCGATTCCCTCGGCGCCTTCTTCAGCGAATACACCGACAGCACCATCGTGCGCGGCGAGCTTCACCGGGTAGCGTCGGTGCTCAAGGCGATCGGCGTCACGGTGGTGATGACCGCCGAACGCTCCCAGGAATACGGAGAGATCGCCCGCTACGGGGTGGAAGAATTCGTGGCGGACAACGTGATCATCTTGCGCAACGTTCAGGAAGGCGCCAAACGCCGCCGAACGATGGAGATACTCAAGTTTCGAGGTACGCCACACGACAAGGGAGAGCACCCCTTCAGCATCGTCTCCAACGGAGGCATTGTCATACTCCCCCGCTCCACGCCCCTCGAACAAAGCGCATCAAACGTCCGGGTCACATTGGGCAACCAGCAGTTAGACGAAATGTGCGGAGGAGGCATCTTCCGTGGGTCCGTCGTCCTGGTGTCCGGCGCCACGGGCACCGGCAAGACGCTCGCCGCCATCGAGTTCGTGGCTGGAGGAGTCGCCAACGGCGAAAGATCCATTCTGTTCGACTTCGAGGAAAGCCGCGAGCAGCTCTTCCGCAACGCCATCGGATGGAATATTGACCTGCCGCAGATGGAAAGGGCCGGCAAGCTCCTGGTTGTTTGTGCGTCTCCCGAGGCCGCCGGAGTGGAAGACCATCTTGTTGAAACGAGGAGGAAGATCGAGGACTTCAAGCCCGATCGCGTAGCGGTCGATTGCCTTTCCGCGCTGGAGCGGGTCGCGACGGAAAAGGGCGTGCGCGAATTCGCAATCGCCATGACCGCCTTCATCAAGCAACTGCAGATTACGGGGCTCTTCACCACAACAACGGCCAAGCTGTTTGGCGGGGCCTCAACCGCCGAAGCCAACATCTTCACAGTCACCGACGCTATCATCTTGTTGCGATACGTCGAGATGCTCGGCGCAATTCGCCGGGGGGTGACAGTCATGAAAATGCGAGGCTCCGCGCACGATCGCGAAATCCGCGAGTTCACCATCGACGATCGAGGGATGCACATCGGCAAGCCGTTCCGTGAAGTCAGCGGAATCCTGACCGGAAACCCCGTCCGCGTCGCAGCCTCCGAGATCGACCGAGTCGAAGAGATGTTCAAGGACAAACATCCGGCATGATCGCAATGAGGCCGAAGCATCCCGCCGCCGAACTGCTCGGCCCGCACCGCGCCGGCCCTCCGCTATAAGTCACTTCATAAACCCTTGCTGTCACATAGGATACGCTGCTGCCCAAACAGCCGCGGCAAAGTACTGAAAGCTTCGGACTATTCGCTGCGCTGCAACCGCAAATCCATTGCCGAGACGCACCATCCTGACCGTGACCGGCAATTCCGGATCATTGCCGAGCAAAGAAAGCGGTTCGAAGACCGGCAGCAACCGATCATCAGTGTTGACACCAAGAAACGGGAACTGATCGGCAACTTCAACAACCGTGGGAAACGCCGGCAGCATCGGGATCAGATTGATCAGAATTCCTAACTTAAAACCTGGATCAGTTTTCGGGGGCAAGGTCAACGACGAGGACCATTCAGAATTCACCCACACTCAAACCGGAAGATATTTTTCTCAATCAAACCCTTGACTTCCCCGCCAGATTCGATACACTGAGTTAGTAGGCGTGGGTATCAGTGCTTATGATCACATTCAAGTGTCGAGAATGTTCGAAAAGGCTTTTTGTCAAGAACCAGCTTTCAGGCAGGCGGGTTCAGTGCCCGCGATGTTTCAAGTATCTGGCCGTGCCCGATGTCTCGGAAAGAAACGGGTACCTGCGAGGCGCAGCATACCTGCTTCTCACCAGCATAATACTTGTTGCGGTCACTTGGCTGGTCTACTTCATCAGGAACGGCGGCCTGCAGTCGTAGCCTGCGCCGCCTTCCCGCCCTCCACCGTTCACCATCAGGCCGATCCATAAAGATGATAAATCAGCAGCAACTGGAGTGCGTTGTGCAGGGCGTGCAATGTAGCAGGCGCAACCAGGGAGCGCGTCTTCTCGAACAGCCACGCCATGATCATTCCGAGCACCGCCAGCGGCACCAGGCGCGCAACGCTCATGTGGATCAGGCCAAAGAGAATGCCGTTGATGACGATGGCGGGCGCGGCCGACAGCCTCCGACGCATCGCCGGGTACAAGAACCCTCTGAAAAACACCTCCTCCGTCAGCGGCGCGAGAATTGTTATGAGAAAGACTACGGCCCCTGCGAGCCACGGGCTTTCGGCCCCGCTCATCGGCGGCAGAAACTCGGGGAGCTGCGGCCGCAATCTCAGCAAAGCAGCTATTGTCGTTGCTATGACGACCGACAGGCAGAGGATCGGGAACGCGGCCACATAGCCCACAACGCCATGCACCAGCCCCCCTGGCCAACCCTCGAGCGTGAGCCCCATCGCCTTCGGCCCGCCGCGCGTGCCGACAACGAACCACATCGCCAAAACCATGAAAAACACATGCGCAACATAAGCTGCGGCCACACGCAGACGCGCATCGTCCGCCTCCATCCCCAGAAGATAACCGGCGGCTATCACCAGCGCGCCGCCGCCCAGAATCGTCGCGGCGCCGGCCTTCGCAACGTGCCACACGGTCCACGTCACGGGCCGCAGCTTCGCGCGCGGGAATATCTCGAAGCCGGCTCCCATGGCCACTGCATAAGCCAACAGAAGCCCGCTGCCCACAACAAGCGCAGGCACGATGAATTGGAGGAGCGCTTCGGCGCGAAACAGCCGAGACGGATCCGCCGGCGCGGGCTCGCCACCGGCAAACTCCATACCGACCTGCTTGACGGCCCCGACGCCAAGAACAGCGCCGGCAGCGATCACCGCGATCGTCCACGCCGCGTCGAGCCGCCATTGTCGTTGAGGGAAAACTTCCATAAGAAGCTGCGAGCTAGATCATGGGGCGATGGGTCTGTGGGTTCAGAATCGTCCTCGTCCTCGTCCTCGTCCTCGTCGTCGATCTGATCTGCCGCCCCCTGCGGGGGCTCTGGGGTTGT
>JABMSA010000003.1 GCA_013202185.1 Planctomycetota bacterium | reverse complement strand
CAGGAATAATAAGGGCGTATAAAGGGCCGGGTTTGGCCGCTCGGAAGGCTGCCGACCCGGACGACGCGGGCGAACGCCTGGCCGCCTTCTGTGACAAGTGGAGGAAGCAACGAGCGCCGCGACGCCGTACCGTTTGACTTGATTCTGCGTCCTCTCCGGCTTATACTACTCATCGAGCAGCAACCACCCGGACCGGTTCGATGTCGAGCAGGAGAAGATACCGATGGCCGACGTAGTGTGCATGGGCGAGCTTCTGGTCGAGTTCGTTGCAACTCGGGATAATGTTTCGCTTGCGGAAACTCCCGGCTTCATCAAGGCGCCCGGAGGCGCACCGGCAAACGTAGCTGTTGCCTTGCAGCGGCTGGGCGTCTCCGCCGGGTTTGCAGGAAAGGTCGGTGAGGATCCATTTGGCAAGTACTTGAGAGAATGCCTCCGGCAGGAAGACGTCGATACGTCGTTCCTCTTCACCGACCCAGGCGTACGGACGACGGCCGTCTTTGTTGCCGTCCGCGAAGACGGCCTGAAGGACCTCTGCTTCTACCGGAACCCGGGCGCCGACATGATGCTCGAGCCCGGTGAGATCGGCGAAGCGCTATTCGACGGCGCATGCTGTTTTCATTTCGGCTCGATCTCCTTCATCGACGAGCCGTCCGCCTCCGCCCAGCAAAAGGCACTGGAAATTGCCCGGCGCGAGGGATTGATGATCTCTTACGATCCCAACTACCGCCCTACCCTCTGGCCGAGCGAAGAGCGCGCACGCGAGGTCATCCAGGATTCATTCCGCCACTGCCACCTTGCGAAGATAAGCGAAGAAGAATGGGAAGTGGCAACCGGCCACGTCAGCTTCGAAGCCGGAGTACAGGCAGTGCTCGACAAAGGCGTGGAACTGCTGGTGGTGAGCCGTGGCGAAGACGGCGCGTTCGCCACGAACGGCGATTACCGCATCAGCATCCCGGGCCTGCCGGTAGACGTTGTCGAAACGACCGGCGCGGGCGACGGCTTCCTCGCCGCCATGATTGCAAGGCTGATGCCCGAGCGCGAGCGGATCGGCTCGCTCGCCCGGCTCGGCGAGGACGTCGTGAAAGACGCCCTGCGTTTCGCCAACGCGGTCGGCGCGCTGACATGCACGAAGCCCGGCGCAATACCCGCCCTGCCCACCAAGGCGCAGGCCGAAGCGTTCCTGCAAGACGCGCCATGACCGTCCGCCCGCCTGCACGCCGATCAGGCCATCTCGACGTCGGCGATTTCCATGCCTTCCTTGATCGCGCGAAGATTGCTGTATGAGGCGCCGTCGTAGTGGCCCATCGTAAGGCCGTCGGCGCCGCATTCGGCCGAGACCACAACCCCCTGCCGGATCAGCTCGGGCGTGGCCTTGGGCCGCACGCCGATGGCAGAGAGGAAATACATGTCGTCGCCCACGGCACGCCTTACCGAGAGCAGCCACTTCCGCTTGAACTCGAGCCTAGCGGGATCGCCGCTCTGCTCGGAGTAATCAGACGATCGGATTGAATCGAGATGTGGCTTGAGCGCGCGCAAGTCGATGCCGCTAAGCTCGGCGTCGGCCGATATGTAGGCGTTGAGCCGGATGTCTATATCAGCCTTGGCCGCGTGGGAGCGGGTGTGGACCTCCTTGAAGAAGTCGGTGAGCGAATCGCGGCGGAAATTCAACCACTCGTAAAGGGACGGATTCTCCATCAGGATTGCCGTCTGCGAAGTGTTGCTCGCGCACAGGAGGGCAAGCTCGTGCGCCTGCTCAAGCGTCGGGTTCGACACGCTGTCGGCGAGCACCAGCAGGTCCTGCTTGATCTTCTCGTAGTCGAGGCCCTTCGCTGCGGCGGCCCTGGCGCAGTGCTCACAGAAGCATCCGCCGAGAACCGTCCCCAGCAGCCTTGCCGCCGGCAGCGACGAGCCGCGCACCGAGCGCCCGGCAGAGAAAGGTATCAGGCACGTCTGAATGTAGTCGAGGTCGTAGCGGCCGGCCATCTCGGCAAACAGGCTTACGGCGTATTCGCGCGAGTCGGGGTTGTTGAAGCAGATCAACTGCGAGATACGGTCGCCGTAGATGTTGTGCTGCATGCAATGCTCGAACTCGCCGGCGGCACGCTCTTTGTCAATGATGGTATGCGAGATTTCAACGCCCGTCTTCAAGCCTCGTTTCCGGACCGCCTCGATGCACGTGGCGAGCCAGTCTGTGTCCTTCAGGAGATCGCGCTCCGACGTTCTGGGCTTGATCGGCGTCTTGTCGTAGAAGCTCAAGTCCGGATGCCAGTAGGCGCGGCTGTCTTCGGGGCAGTAGGTTTTTCGCACCGGATTGTGCGGATAGAAGAAGTCGGTGAGCGGGCGCTTCTCGTGGTGCATCAGCGCGATGAGATACACCGAGTTGCAGTTGGTCATTTCCTGGACGTTGTCGAGGATTCGCTCGATGCCCTCGTCGGCGAGGTCCCACGCATAGAGGCTTGCAGAGATTTCTCTAAAGAACATTGGTCTTCGTGGCTCCTTGCGATCAAATGCTTGTGATTTCCAACGCTATTTGTTAAGCTGCTCAAGGGCTCGGGCGGCAGCGCTACCGACACCAGGCCACAACAATCGCGGATATTATTATTCTCCGTCGCTGCGCTGCGTTCGCAGGCGATGTTCGTCAAGACACGCGCCTATGGCTTCGGCGGCTGCTGCTCCGCAAGCCTTCATTCCCGCTTCGCTCAGGTGCAGCATGTCGTCCGCCAAGTAGAGATCATAGTCGGAGGCGACGAGGGAGTGAAGGTCGTTGATGTGGACGGCTCTAGCCCACATCACGCCGAACGCCGCACTGTTGTACTTGGCGAGTTCGTCGTTGCGCCACGACCACTGGTCATCGAGGAACGGGCGGTCGGGGTGCGTCGGGGTAATTGTCGCCCAGATAACGGTGGCGCCTGTTGCGCTGAGCTTGTCGAGAATCATGCGCAGATTTGCCACGTATGCGTGCAGCGGAACCTGCGGCGGCGAGCGCTCCGGATTATGCCCGACGTCGTGAATGCCGTTGTTCCAATGCACGATGTCGGGCTTGCCAAGCTCGGCCAGCCATTTGTCCAGCGAATCGAGTGTGAATCCGCTGAACTGGCAGTTCTCCGCCGGCCCCACGACCTCTGCGCGGCCGGCAAGTATCTCGGCGACCGCCGCCTGGTAGCTCATTCGGATCGAATCGCCCAGCAGGATCACCCTCGGCTTGCTCTTGTCGTTCTTGTGTTCATCCATTCAATGACTACTCCGTGTCGTTAGCGGTGATTCCCTCGAGGCCGATTTCTTCGGCAACGTCTTGCATGCCGGCGATCACGTCGGCTATCAGCTCGGACATCTCAACGCCCAGCATCTGAGCGCCCTGCTGTATTACTTCCCTGTTGACCTTCGCGGCAAACGCCTTGTCTTTCCACTTCTT
>JABMSA010000245.1 GCA_013202185.1 Planctomycetota bacterium | reverse complement strand
GTCCTGCACCTCCGGGCGCTGATAGTTGTGCGCCAGGACAACGGCGTTGCGCTCCGTCTTCAGCCGCGCGAGCTTTTCAACGAGTTCCGACATTGCACCCGTACCTTTCGTTGCAAACACAGCCCGGTCGTTCACATTCCATCATACTGCAAAACCCTCGAAATATCAAGGTTGCTCTGTTTGTGGGGTGCGCTTGCGAATTATCGTTGCAGCTTTTTGTGGGAGGGAACCTTCTTGCAAGAAGTTCTCCTCCCACAGAATCCTATATGAATCATATACAACCATCTCGGCACAAGCGGCACATAGCACTGAAACGCCCCAGGCCCGGGCCCGATACTACTATGAAGATAGATCAGCCGCAACACGTCGAGATAGAACAATGGCGGCACTTCTGGAATTACCCCAAGCCTTTGCAGACATCGAAGCAACGGTAGCGTGTCCGCTGTGCGACGCCACGAACAACCACACCAGGTTCACTATCGAGGATCTGGAGATCCGCAATTGCAGCGACTGCGGATTTGTATTCGCGCTCGGCGGCGCGCAGATGGTCACCGAAGAGGGCTACTACGACTCGATGGGCGGCTACGAGCGGTTCCTTGCGGTGAAGCGGCCCGAGTGGCGGCGGCTTTTCCGCGACCTCGCCCGCCGAACGAACGGCCGAAGGCTTCTCGAGGTGGGGTGCGCCCGCGGGTATGCCCTGGCACTCGCTCGAGAGATGGCCTGGCTGCCGTGTGGCGTGGAGGTCTCCGGCGAGGACGTCGAGTTTGCGCGGTCGCGGCTGGGGCTGCAAGTGCATCACGGCACCCTGACCGACTGCACATTCGACGATGCTTCTTTCGATGTAATCATCATGTGGTCGGTCATCGAGCACATATCCGATCCGGTGGCGGCGCTGCGCGATTGCGCCAGGCTTCTGAAGCCGTCGGGGCTGCTGAGTATAGCTACCTGCAACGTCGGCAGCGCCGTCGCGCAGGCAGCCGGGCGCGAATGGTCGATGTATAACCTGCCCGGTCACGTGAGCTTCTTCACACCGACCACGATGCGCTATGGGCTCAACAACGCGGGCCTTGACATTGCAGAACTGACAACGGGGCTGGGGGCCAGGCCGGTGAATGTCGATCCGAAGGCCCGGGGCAGGTTGTCTGTGCGAAAAGTCGCCGCGCGGCTCGCATCCTCGCTGAGGCTCAAGGAGCCTATGCGCAAGGTGATATACAAGCTGAAACCGGGCCTCCGCGGCAAGGGTGAGTTTATGTCGGTGATCGCTCGGGTTCGGCAGTCGCCCGAGTTCGGTGAGAAACCTTCCTGACATTATTGCGAAAGGGTGCGATTGGGGCGTTCGCACCCTGCTTTTATTTTCAACTCTCCGGCCCGAAAGAATACACCTTCCGCAGCAATTCCTCGGGATAGATGCAGAACGGGTATTCGCGCCCGGCTGCGATGGCGTTGTAATCGAGCGCTTCGCGCACTTCGCCGATCTCCTTCTCCTTGTCGGCGATGAATGGGCGGAGTTTCTCGCGGAGCTGCGCATCGATTACTCTTGTGCACTTGAACAGCCGCTTCTTCTCGGCCTTGTCGACGGCCCGCTCCTGTTTGTGCAGCGTCTCTTTGCGTTGCGCGAGAAGCGCTACCGTTTCGGGATCGTGCGGCAGGAGGTTGCCCGCGAGGTTGTGCGAGCTGTGATGCATGCGGCCGGCCTGCTCGCGCATCTTGATGAGGTCTTGCCTGCTGACGTTCTTTTGTTCGAATGGCATCGACGCGCTGGCCGTGGCCACGCCGTAGGTCGGCGGGTCGAACCCGAAGAAGTCGCGGACTATCTCGTTCGTGATGATGTCGTAGTTTCCGCCGCCGATGCCGTGGATGAAGAGATCGAAGAGGAATAGCCGCATGTAGATGGTGGTGACGAGCGCCTTCGAGCGCATCCGAATGCCGGCGGCGTCGAGCTGCCTGAGTGCCTCGAGGCCGTCGGAGGGGTTGGTCAGTTGATGTTGCGAAAGCGTTTGGACAACCTCGCGGCCGAAGAGGAGTTCGGTTGCCGAGCCATTGCGGCGGACGACGAGCGAGCGGCGTTCGCCGCCGGCGCGCCACATCCACAGTGGCAGCTCGATGCGGTCGCCGTCGAGCGCCAGGTCGTGCAGCGGGTTGGCTTTGCCCCTGACCTTATATGCCTTGCGATAGTCCGCGAGCCGGGCGTTGTAGATGCGGGCAAAATCGTCGGCCCTCCGGATGATTTCGAGCGCGAGCAGGCGAAACGAATCGAGGCCGCACGTTGCCGAGTAGGGCAGCTCGAGATTGGCTATGCCCCAGGCCGCCTCGACGGTACGCCGGGCACGCGCGAGGACGTAACTGAGCGAGGTGGACTCTTCGGCGGCGGCGCGGAGGTTGGCGAGATAAGCAGAGGCCGGCGGATGGGAGGTCTCGAGCTGCAGGAGCGGCAGCGATTGCTCGATCAGCTCGTCGATGCAGCGCGGGTCGTCGAGCTGCTGCTCTTCGACGGCCACGCCCGTCTGCACCGGTATGCAGCGGAGATGCTTTACGTGCGCCGGACCGTTGCCGAGGCAGGGAATCTGGAAGTCGAGGCTGCCGGGCGTGTCGGTGTCGAGAATGATATGCACGCCGCATCCGCCCAACTGTCGCGCGAGGTGATCGACGAGATGGTGCTTGATCCAGACGCCGGGGTGATTGATGCCGGGCTGATGGCCGGCGGCGATGATGGTACCGACGGCCGGCGGCGAGTCGACCTCGACGCCGAGCGAGCGTGTGTACGCCACGGCCAACTCGAGCGCTTGCGCGCGGGCAAGTGCGGCCGCCTCCCGATGCGGCACGCCGCCGACGATAAACGCCGCCGACGCAAGGCGCCGCTTGTTCTCGGCGACCACTCCGGGCAGGGCGCTCAATTGCGGATCAATGAACTGAACGTTCCGCCCTTGAGGCAGATGGTATGTGCTCGGTCTCATGGCCGCTTTGGCGCTTGCTGTGTGTGCTATCGTTTCATGTGTGCAAGGCACGGCGTGCAATGTCCTTTCGGTAGTGAGCGCCTTCGAAGCCTATTTGCTCGACAGCCTCATAGGCCAGGTCAACCGCGCCGCTGAGGGTGTCGCCCAGGGCGGTTACGCCAAGGACCCTTCCGCCTGCGGTTACCACGTTGGCGTTTTTGACGGCGGTACCAGCGTGGAAGACTTGCACCTGGGGCATCTTGCCGACTTCGTCGAGCCCCTCGATCACTTTTCCTTTTTCGTACTTTCCCGGGTAGCCTCCCGATGCCATCACCACACACACTGCCGGGCGAGGGTCCCACTCTACTTGCATCTTTTCGAGCTCGCCGAGCGTGGCGGCGTGGAGGATCGCCAGCAGGTCGCTCTTGAGGCGCATGAGGATCGGCTGCGTTTCGGGGTCGCCGAAGCGGCAGTTGTACTCGAGCACGCTGGGGCCGTTTTCGGTGATCATCACCCCGGCATAGAGCACGCCGCTGTAAGGGCGGTCTTCGCGCTTCATCGCGTGTATGGTCGGAACGATTATCTCGCGTTCGATGGCATTGCCGAGCTGAGCGGTAATGACCGGCGCGGGCGAATAGGCGCCCATGCCGCCGGTGTTGGGGCCGCGATCGCTGTCGAACGCCCGCTTGTGGTCTTGCGAGGTGGGCAGCGGAATGATCGTGCTGCCGTCGGTGATGGCGAGGATGGATGCCTCGGGGCCGGAGAGGCAGCTTTCGATTATGATCTTGTCGCCGGCGGTGCCGAACACTCCTTCTTTCATGATGATGTCAACCGCTCGATTGGCCTCCCCGCGGTTGCTGCACACGAACACGCCCTTGCCTTTCGCCAGGCCGTAGGCTTTCACGACGATGGGCGGCTGCGAACTCTCGATGTAGCCCTTGGCGCCGTCGAGCGCGTCGAACACCTGGAACGGCGCCGTTGTGATACCATGCTTCTTCATCAGGTTCTTGGCGAATGCCTTGTTCGATTCAAGCTCGGCGGCGCGTCTGTTCGGCCCGAAACACAACAACCCCTCATCTGCGAAGGCATCGACGATGCCCGCCGCAAGAGGGTCCTCGGGGCCCACCACCGTCAGGTCAATCTTTTCGCGGTCGGCGAAAGTCATCAGTGGGCCGATTGAGTCGGCGGGTATGTTCACGCATTCGGCCAGCTCGGCCATGCCGGGATTTCCCGGCGCACAGTAGAGCTTGGTGAGCAGCGGAGATTGTGACAACTTCCATGCGAGGGCGTGCTCGCGTCCGCCCGATCCAATAACAAGTACCTTCATTCGTTTCATCCTCGAGTCTGCGAGGTTCTTACGTGGCAAGAAGTATCCGTTGCCGTGCGAATCGTTTCGAGCGTGTCGCAGACGATGTGACGAATTCTACAGAAAAGGCGCCGACAAGGCAAGGGAAAAGATGAGTAGGATGAATTGCCGGTGCACGCCGCCCATTGCCTGCCTGGGAAGGCAGGGCGACGAGCGAAGACGCTCGTCGAGATCAATCGCTCAATGACAGTCGTCTTGG
>JABMSA010000244.1 GCA_013202185.1 Planctomycetota bacterium | reverse complement strand
CGGTCGCCTGATCTCATCGCCGCCAACACATTGGGCCAGTTCGCCGAGCATCCGCGGGTTGCTGCGCTGCGCGAGTTCATCACCGACTGGTATGTCTCCTATCTCTCCATAGACGACACTCGCAGCCAACCCGAGGCAGGCCCGCAGGAGCGGTTGAGCAAGACGGGCGACAACCTGCCGAACGTAATCCAGCACCTCAAGGAACAGCACCCTGAACGGCTCGAACGTATCTTCGATGTACTAAGCCGGCGCGTGCCTCGACTCGAAGGGGTGATCGCCGAGCCGATGCCCGACGGCCGATTGCTCTTGCAGATCAAGGATGCACCATTCAGCCGGCCTGTCCTTTCGCGTTTTGCTTCTGACGGCACCCTGAAGATGCTGGCCTATCTCACCATGCTCTACGACCCGGAGCCGCCGCATTTCATCGGCATTGAAGAGCCGGAGAATTTCCTGCACCCTCGGCTGCTTCCCGAACTGGCCGAAGAGTGCCGGGCCGCCAGTGAGCTGTCACAGCTTCTAGTTACAACGCACTCACCGTTCTTTCTCAACGGCACAAAGCCAGAGGAGGTGCGGGTGCTCTACCGGAACGAGCGCGGCTTCACCCAAGCAGTTCGTGCTTCGGATCTCGAGGGCATCCGCGAGTTTGTCGATGCCGGCGCGTCGATGGGACACCTCTGGGCGGAGGGTCGGCTCGGCATCGGCGACCCGCTCGTGAATGGGGGAGCCCCTCAGGCGAAAGGACACTCCCGATGAGCGTTGAACGTGTCGAAGTGCTCGTCGAAGAACCATCTATCGAGGCCGTCCTGCGTCATCTGCTGCCCAAGTTGCTCGGCAGCACCGCGTTTCGCATTTACCCTTACCAGTGCAAGAGCCAACTTTTGCTGCGGCTTCCTCAACGTTTGCGTGGCTACAAGAAATGGCTGCCCGATAACTGGCGCATTCTTGTCATCGTGGATCGAGACGACGATGACTGCAAAGGCCTGAAGGCAACACTTGACAGCATTGCAACCGGCTTGCTTGACATGGTAACGCCATGAACTTCCACCTGGACCAAACCGAATTTGAAATCGTCACGGCCGAAGCGTTGAGCCGTCCGCACCCATACGCACAATAGCGCCACACACGGAAAGGGCACTGCCAAATGTCAGCGATCACCATCAAGGACGTTCGCACAATCCTCACCTCGCCGGGCAAGGGCGGAGTGCAGAAGCGCCTGGTCGTCGTCAAGGTCATCACCTCCGACGACGGCCTCTACGGCCTGGGATGCGCCACCTTCACGCAACGGCACCTGGCCGTCCATTCCGTAGTGCAAGACTTCCTCAAGCCCCTTCTGATCGGAAGAGACGTGCAGCGGATCGAAGAGCTGTGGCAGCTTGTTCATGTAAACGCCTACTGGCGCACGGGCCCGGTGATGAACAACGCCCTCTCCGGCATTGACATGGCGCTGTGGGACATCAAGGGCAAGCTCGCCGGGATGCCGGTGTATCAACTGCTCGGCGGCAAGTGCCGCGAAGCGGCGGCGGTCTATCGCCACGCCGACGGCCGCGAGCCGGAGCAGGTAGAGGCAAACGTACGGAAGTTCATCGAGCAAGGCTACCACTACATCCGCTGCCAGATGGGCGGCTACGGAGGGCTCGCGCCGCACGCCCGAGCCGCAGACCCCACCACAAAACTGAGCGCGGCGGGAGTTCGGCATCGGCCCGAGAACGCGCTCCCGGGCGCCTACTACGATCCCGGCGCCTACGCCCGAAGCGTCCCGCGCCTGTTCGAACATCTGCGACGCACCATCGGCTTCGAAGTCGAGCTGCTTCACGACGTTCACGAGCGCCTCGTGCCAATCGATGCCGTGCAACTCGCCAAGCAACTGGAGCCCTTCCGCCTGTTCTTTCTCGAAGACCTCCTGCCGCCCGAGCAGATCGAATGGTTTGCCACCGTCCGGCGGCAATGCTGCACTCCGCTCGCGATGGGCGAGCTTTTCACCAATCCCAACGAGTGGAAGCCGCTGATCGCCGGTCGGCTGATCGATTTCATTCGCTGCCACATAAGCGCAATCGGCGGGCTCACACCGGCCAGGAAGCTCGGAACACTCGCCGACGCCTTCGGTATCCGAACAGCCTGGCACGGGCCGGGCGACGTGTCGCCGGTCGGGCACGCAGCCAACGTGCACCTCGACGTCAGCAGCCCCAACTTCGGCATCCAGGAGTGGGCCGGTTTCTCCGAAATCGAGCAGGAGATCTTTCCCGGGTGCCCTGAACTGCGACAGGGTTACGTCTATCCCAACGACAAGCCGGGGCTCGGCATCGACATCAACGAATCGCTCGCGGCGAAGTATCCCTGCCCCGATGGCCTGATCGAATGGACGCAAACGCGCACGCCCGACGGCACCCAGGTGTATCCGTAGGACCGTGGGCCTGTGGGCCTGTGGGACAATGAGACCATGGGACTATAAGACCGTGGGACAATGAGACGAAGCACAGATTCAGTCCCCGCAGGGGGCGGCAGACGGAAATACGACGACGGTCGAAGAAGAAGTTTCGAGGACGACGACGAGGACGAGGACGAGAACGATTTTGAGGCAAGCCCCCGCAGGGGGCGGCAGACGCGTAGTGCTCTGGCCCGTAAACACGG
>JABMSA010000243.1 GCA_013202185.1 Planctomycetota bacterium | reverse complement strand
CGCCAGGGATGTCCGGAGCTTCCCCCATGCCTTCTCAAGCTCCGGCTTGCCGGCGGCAAGTCGTCTGTAATGTTCGAGCCGGAATTGTCCAATTCACGCTGAACCAGTACACTCCGGCGTGGCGTGCATGGCGATGGCCGGCCCCGTCATCTGTCCGAGACTCGAACAAACCACTTCGGGCCGCCAAACGTCGAGGGCCCCGCCTTCAATTGACACGAGGCGACAATCGGACCGCGAAGAATGTCTCGCTTCCGATGCGTATTTCTTTCACAACGGTTACCTTCGATTGTGTGCACGCCAACAGCGACTCCATGTCTTTATCCTCAACCAGCAAGACATCGCCAGGCTGGCGGACACCGTACGCCTCCATATCCTTTTCGGTGTTGAGCACGTCGACCCTGAACTTGCCGTAGAATGAGAGAGCTGTTGATTCGTTCGGCAACTTTTTTTCCCGACGGTACCACCCGAGGACCTCGCTCTTTTCGGGCTCGATCTGCTCGTCGAGCCAGTGCGCGTCGGCCTTCGCGGAAAGAGGATTATCGAGTACCGGACAAAGCCAGCCCATCCCAACAAGGCAGAACGCGCCCGTAAGTATCGGTAGTAAGCGAAGCGCCCTCAAAGGCCGGCGCCGCCATAGCCAAACGATCATGAAGGCGCCGCCGATGGAGCCTATGGCCGAAAGTGTCGGGATCGGATAGCTCAGTCCGGAAGACTCGGGGAAATACTTCAGGATCTTTGGCAAGAAGGCGATCAGCACCACGCCCGCGGCAGCGAACACAACCGCTACGGGCCAAAGAGCTGTACGCCAGACTGCTGCACGACGCTCTGATGCGCGCGTGATGAGATCGGACAGCAGGCCTCCGATCACGATTGCGGCAGCCGGATACAGCGGCAACAGGTACACTACCCTCTTGGACTTTGAAACTGTGAAAAACACGAAGATCACTGCGAACCATGCGAGCACGAATGCGCCAGGCCTATGACCCTTGCGGGCCGCCTTCCAAGCGAGCGGAACGGCGAATATGGCAAAAAGAGACCACGGGAGAAGGTCGCCCCATATGTTGACAAGATAGTAGTACCACGGTCGCAGATGCGAATGACCGGTCAGGAAGCGAGTGATGTTTTGCTCGTAGATGAAATACCACAGATTGGATTGCCCGGCCCCCTTGGCATACACGAAAGCCGATGCCCCGAAGACACAGGCCGCCCCGACACCGATATAGACAAGCCGGCCGAGCGGCCGGTACTCTTTATGGATCAAGTGGTCGGCCGCCAGAATCCCGAGAGGCAGCACGATGCCCGCCGGGCCCTTGGTCAGCGCCGCCAGGCCCATAAGCAATCCGGTCACACACAGGAGCAGCACACGGGCCCGCCTCGACCCGGCAGTACGCGCGGTATCGTAACAAAACAGTGACGCTGCGATGAAGAGCGCGAACAGCATATCTACATGCATGTTAACGGCTTGCCACACAAACTGGCACGTGGTTCCGAGCACAACGACGCTCCAGAAGGCGGTCCGATCGCCGAATCGGCGGCGAGCCCAAACGCCCGTGAGCGCCAGCAGCGCCAACGCTGAGAGTGTGGTAGGCAGGCGTAAGACCATCTCATGCAACCCAACCGCCGAGCCGATTGTCGCAGTCAGCCAAAAAAACAGCGGCGGATAGTCTGCAAAGAGCTTTTGGTACAACTGCAATCTGAGCCAGTCGCCGGAGCTTATCATCTGCCGGGTTATTTCTGCCATGTCCGGCTCATCAGGATACCAGAAGTCGCGGCGGGCTATCGCCACGAGCAACATCACAGACAATGCTGCAATCAGGATCAGGATCCGTTTCATACTTACATCCTTTCAGGTAAACCTGAGAACGTCGTTGGCGAGGCCACGGAGTTCATCGGCACCATGAGTCCGGTCTTGCGCCGGAACGATTCGATCCTCGCCACGTTGCCGTCCGCTTAACCTTTTCGGCCGTTCTGTCAGACGATTCATGGATCAGCGCAAAAAGAATTACACATCATACAGTCGTATCAGGTCTCTTGCCGGCAAAGATATGAGCCCCCGCAGGAAGTGCACGGCTCCTCACCAGTATACGAAAGTTTCCTCTTTTTGCAAGGATCAAAGTAGTACTTGCTTGCGCGAGGGTGTGTAGTCTATCTATGGGCGCCGGCACCACAAGCGCACGTGATAGCACGCCCCCGGTG
>JABMSA010000242.1 GCA_013202185.1 Planctomycetota bacterium | reverse complement strand
TCGGTGCCCAGACCATCCTTAATTGCAAGGTCTCCGCCCTCGAACAAGCCCCGTGCCCTGCCGCCGGCGGAATCATCCGACTTGAGGTCTGTGGAAATGAGGAAGTTGGCAGGATCGACAACACCTCGTGAACCGTCCTCATAATGGACGAAAACAGGCGTGTTGCCACTAATCTCGAGAACGCCCAGCCCATACTCGCCGCCCGACGGCGTGAACGAAGTCGGCACGGCGGTCGCCGAAATGTACGATATTGGCAGCGCCGATGCTGTTGCAATCGGCAATCCGATCAGAGCCGCCACTATGATCCACTTCCACTTCATACATTCAAACCTTTCCAACAGGCTATTCGCGCAAAAAGCACGCTATGTGCCTTCGCTTGCGGCAAAAGCCAAAATACGTTGATAATAAGAGCAAATCGCATGCCAAATGGAAGAATAGAAACAACTGATCTGGCGTGCTTTTTTCGGAAATGCTTGGCTGGGTGGTACTTACGGAAAAGGCGTAATCTCGAGGCGCGGCATTCGGCGAGTTTGCACAATATCGCCGAAGATGCACGGAATGGACATGTTTTCCCGCTATTCAACCGATTTTGCCCGTTAACCTCTGATATACCAATGACTTACATATACGTTGCCCCTTTTAGACGCAACGTCCAAGAATACACACATTCGCCGGACAGTGAAAGCGTTTCGGCCCGCCACCGACGAGGGAGCCTCTTCGAGCAAGGCAAATAGGAGTGATTCGGGCCTGAACGGCCAGGACGATGATGGCCGACGATCATGATTCCCTTCCGACGACAACCAAGTTCCCGATTCTCAGCGTTACCTGAGTATCATTAGCGTCATCCGGGATAGCAGGGGGAAGGCAAGCTTCATGCAGAGGCCCCCACGCCAGAATTGCATGGCGAAGGGTCGTCGGCCGGACGAAACATCCGGTCACACCCGGGGAGGGGGAGAGGGGCGCGTCGTGTTGATGCCGTTAGGGGGGCCGGCTCGCGCGGGTGTGGCCGCGCGAGCCGGTGCCCGATTTATCGCTTGAGCTGCTTCTTCGCCCGAAGAATAGTCGCCAAGGCGTCGGCGGCATCAATGTCCAGAACATGACAATACCTGCTGAGTGCCTCCGCGCTCGGTATGCGGTCGCCGGCCAGGTGGCGATCGATAGTGTTGCGTGGCACGCTCATTTCCTTCGACAGTTGTTCGATTGTCATCTTCCGTTTCTTCAGTTCTTGCCTGATCAACATTGCGATTGTCTTTTTCTTTGCCATGATTTTCTCCATTAAACCAATGTAACCGGTCCTTGTTGCTAGATGATAGCACATTCAAGACCGTATGTCAAGTACAATTTCCGTTTTTTTCCGTTTTTTTTTCGAATATGTGGGGAATCCCGGCGTACAGCGGTGCCCGTTTGCCGATTAGACGCGAGATATTCGCCCGTCGGCCCGGCAGGCGGATCACCTGTAACGCGAGAGCCCGTCTCGCGCACCCGGATCGAGCGCCGGACGGACTCCGACGTCACAAAGCACACCGAAATGCAACGCAACCGGGCTCTCAGCGATGATGCGCCCTCTCTTCCAAGCTTGAACTAATGTAAGAACTGCGGAAAAATCGGGACTGCTATCCTATTTCAGTCTCCTATGCAGGCAAGTCGGCACGGGCACCTGTGCTCTCCAAACATGGCCATCTGTCTTGTGCGATTGAAATAGGTAGCTGTCCCATTTTTCCGAAACATTGCCCGAACGGCGCATACGAAGCCTAAATTCATGCCATTCGTGACTGACCCTGGTTTTCCTGGTTTTCTATTCATATATGGCAGAGACATCAAACTCAAATAGCTCTTTCTTCGAGTTGCGTTTCCGGATGGTCTGGGCTTTGGCATGTTTGAAGCCTGCCGCGCCCAACATGTCTACATAGATTCTCTCAACCGGTATCAACACATCGTAAAACTTGGAATTACCTACAATGTAGTGTACTTCGGCTCCGCTCCTAAGGGCTCTGGTTATTGATTGAAAGTGATGCCACATGTCTTCAAAGTACTTGTGGATGTAGTTGGCGAGGAGTTGTCCCGATTTTGGGCCCCCTGTAACGACACTGTCCAGAAGATCTTCGAGATAACTCGGGAGGAGAGATCGACCGTCTGGTCTCCAGTCGGACAGGCGGCTTGTTGCGATGCCCCAAGTGCCGCCGATTGCCTCCCAGTCCAACTCGCCCGCTTGCCGTGCTTCCGTCAGGTAGCGAAGCCAATACATGTATGGTCTGAGTTCCCGGATGTATGACATGCGGTTCGGATAGGGTGGCGATGTAATCAGGATGTCATACTGATCTTCGACAAAACCGGCAATGTTACGCGAGTCGCCGAAAACAACCCGGCCTGAATGGGGTGGGTTCTTCCGCGCAGTCTCCAGGATGAAATCTAAGTCCCGCGCAAACCTGCCGTCGCCGTCGGGTTCCTGACAGTCCCATAGTGAGAGTTGACTGCTGGGTTTTCGTCGTCCTGTGTCCTTGAACGACACTGACTGGTGGTTGAACGCGGCGTTCGAAAGACCGATGACTGAGCGACAAAAAGCTATGTCGAGAAGGTCTCTTACAGGTGTTTCCTTGTCACTTTGTGCCTCGATAGCAGCTCGGGTGAGGCGTAGGTAGTCGAGGTGATCTGCATCCCACCACCGTTCGACATTTGCTATGGGAGGAGTTGGTGCCGGCTCTACTTGCCTGGCTTGAACCGTACGCTCAATGGTCTGACCAATTCTCTTCGCTGACTCCAGAGCATGCAGGCAATACTGCCTCACTTTGGCTTTGCCAAACCAGACGAGGAAGGGATTTATCTCCACCGATAGGGCTTTATGGCCTCTTTCCACAGCGCAGAGCGTTGTCGTTGCTGTCCCAGAAAAGGGATCAAGCACGGATAGGTCGGCGCTGAGATCCTGAAGTATCTGGTGGACGATCTTGATAGAATAGGCTGGTGTCAACCGAAGCCATCCGTGACGACCATTGTTCTTGTTATGTTTGAATGTGAGGTCGGCTCTTTGTTTATGCTGTCGCCTCATTCTTCGATCCTGACGTTAGCCTGGGCTCAGGAGCTTTTCCAGGACTGCTGTGACTTCATGCCTGAAGGTATCTGAATGGCTCTCAAAGAAACCAGCCAAATCATACCCTACTATCTTACGCATGAAAGCGTAGGTCGAGTAAAGGGAAGAGCTATTGGACTGGAGCGAGGCAGTCAATACTGCCCATTTCTCTGACCTGTATCGCCTTAGGATGTCCGTATCGATCTGATTTGACATGATCAGGACACAGGGCAGATATGCTTTTGTGTAGGCGGTCGCGGCGTTGGCTATATCTGCGTTCTGTCGTTTGGAGTCTTTGCTCTTGTAGCCTTGTCGGACTTCAAGAACAGCGCCCTTCAAATCTGCCGCTATTTTCTTGTCCACGTCCAGGTCTTTGGCTTCACCCAGAATCCACTTCTTCACACTCTTGCGTTTCGCCGTCACCTTCACAGCACCCAGCGGTATTCTGCCGTCAAGCGAGAGAGTGCGCACCTTCTTGTTCGTGCCAGCCACTTGGTATGACCACCGGCATTCCTCCGTCGTCAGACCTAGCTCGTCTTGAAGAATCTGTCGGAAAAGCTGCTCGCAGCCGATACCTATCTGTCGGTAGATGCTTGTCATGCCACCGGCCGCCTTGTGCGCGGCGTACATGAGGGGGTTGTCGAGGCCGAACCAAGCGTAGAAAGGATCCTTTCGGTATATTGACTGGAATGATTCCAGGTCAAGGCCGCCTTTGCTCCCGCGCCCCATTCTGGGTCTGTAACCTGCGCACACCCTGATCGGATCCACTATTATGCTGAGATATTTCTCGTCCCGGTCCTAATTGGTGTGTGCTGTCACGTTCACCTCGTCCCTGAATGGGGAAATAGCTGGCGCTGGTCCTTCGAATTAGGATATAACTCAGCGCCCGCTGCTTCTTTCTAATTCTACCATGAATTGCGGCCATTTTACAGGGGATAACCGGGAAAACCTGTTCCCGAGCCGGAGCGCCGGACGGGTCTGTCTGCCAAGCGGCGGATATTGCGGAAGTTGAATTCGCGCCCCATGCTTTGACACTGCCGCCACTCGGGGTATAATAATAATGTAAAGGCCGCCGGACGCCCGGGCCTTGCGCGTTCTCTGCCAATGTGAATGGATCGAACATGCGGAAAACTTTCCTGACTGTCGCCGCGCTGATGTGCGTTGTCATTCCAAACTCCCTCGCTTTTGCCGGGGAGAAGGACGACAAGCCCAAGGTGTCGCAGGAGGAGATCAGGAAGCTGTGCCATAAGCTCAGCTCAAACGATGATGATGTGCGGTGGCAGGCGGCCAAGAAGCTGATCGAGGCCGGGGGGGAGTCGACGGACATGCTCGGCCAGATTCTCCAGGGCGAGTGGCTGGAAGGCCGGAAGCTGGCGGCGTATCTGCTGGGTGAGATCAAGGACCCGGCTGCGGTGCTGCCGCTGGCGTCGTGCCTGGGCGACGATGAATTCCACGTGCGGTGGAAGTGCGCGGTGAGCCTCAAGAATATCGGTCGGCCGGCGGTGGATGTCCTGTGCCAGGTGCTGCGGACGGGTAACTTGCAGGCGAAGTATTGCGCGGCGTGGACGCTGGGCGAGATCAAGGACCCGAGCGCTACGGCGGCGCTCGCCGAAACGGCTACCGTCGAGGATCATCACCTGCGATGGAAGTCGGTGATCTCGCTGAAGCGGATCGGCCCGGCGGCGATCGACGAGTTGAAGAAACTGCTGGAGGACGAGAGCCCGAAGGCGCGGCACTGCGCGGTCTGGGCGCTGGACATGCTCGGCGGACGAGAGGCGATCGGGCCGCTCCTGGGCGCGATTTCCGATGCCGAAGCGGACGTGCGCGCGCTGGCGGCGAAGGCCCTGGCAAAGTACGACGGGCCGAAGGTGCGGGCGGCACTCGAGGCGCTCATCGAAGACGAAAGCAACGCGGTCAGGCGCCAGGCGGTGATCAGCTTGGCGACGCTCGGCCGACAGATCGTCGACGGAGAAAACGGCGCACCGGGTGACGATCGCGCACCAAGGTGGGGTATTTACGAGGCTGTTCACCGGCAGGAAGACGGAGCACCGGATGCACCAGATGCACATTTGGCGGTCGATTTTCTGACGCCGTCGCAAGGTTCGCGGACGGTCGAGGGGTTTTGTGCGGAAGATGGCGTGTGGAAGGCGCGAATTGCGCCGGATGAGGTGGGTGAGTGGTTCTACAAGATGACGTTCACGCCCGCCGGCGGCGACGCCGTGGTGACGCACGGGATGTTCTCGTGCGACGATTCGGAACTCGTTGGTGCGCTCGAGGTCAGGCGCGCTCCGCGCCCTCACCTGCGGGCAGGCGGCCGGCCGGTGTATCTGGCTGAGGCCCCGCTGCCTGTGCGCGGGCTTCCTCGAGCTTTTGCACCGTGGAAGGCACTGCTCGACGCCTGCGCGAAGCACGGTTTTAATTTACTGCGGCTGGACGTGCAGCGCCTGCTTTTCGAGGCTGCGAACGCGGGCCAGGGCCGCCCGAACGTGATGTCGCTGATCGATGACATTCTCACCCACGGCCATACGCACGGAATCTATTTCATCCTTACGCTGTTCGACGAGGATCACCTTCGCGACGATGCCTCCTGGAACGTGTCCGCGTATAATGCCGACAACGGAGGGCCGCTCGAGGCCGGGAATCGTTTGCCGATGTTTTACGATCCGGTGTCGGGCGAGATCGCAAGGATGCAGGAAGACGACATACGCGGCGTGATTGTGCGGGCCGGCGCGCACGCAAACGTAATTTTCGAGCTGTGCCGCAATTTCAATGAACACGGCTCGGCTGTGCCTTTTGCGAAAAGCTGGGTGCAGAAACGGCTGGGGCTTTTCGAAAGCTGCGCCCGCCCGGTGATGCTGTCGGCGGCGGACGACGCCGGCCGGTTGTGTACGGTCGACGGCATTGACATCGCGGGTATTCGAGAAGGTGCGGCGCCCGAAGGCCGCCTGCCCGCCTTGCCGGCCGAGTGCCCGGCGGATGCACCCGGGGCGGTGTCGGAGATGTGGCTGGCGATGGTCGGGGGCGGCGGGCCGGTCTCGTGGACGCGCACGCCGGCGGCGGACGTTGAAGATACCATCCGGTTCGTGGGCCAGGCCGAGAAGCGGGTGCGGGTGCTGCTGGAGTTTGCCGGGAACGAGGATTTCTACGCGTTGCGGCCCGATGCGGCGGCCGTGCTGTCGTCGCCGCCGGGGGTGCGCGTGGCGGCCCAGAGCGCCGGGAAGCGCGCGGTGCTCTACCTTGCGGGCTCGGCCGACGGGGGCGAGGTGGTGAGGCTGGGTATGCCGGCCGGCGAGTATGAAGTGCGGTGGCTCGATGCCCGCGCCGGGTCGGAGCGCCGTGTCGATAATGGCACGCAGGATCAGGGCTTTATCGAGCTTCGATGCCCGCGATTCAGCGACGGAATCGTGGCGTGGGTGACCGTGAAGTAACGTGCAACTTCCGGTGTATTGTGCGTCGCGACGGCCGTGCAGTTCATTTCCGGGCCACGCCTCGAGCTTTCCACGCGTTACATGCAATTTGTTACAATCTCCGCGGTGCTGTATTGCGCGTTGCTACTTGAATGCCCTGCCTTGCGCCCCTATAATTAGCTGAGGCCGAATATTGGAGATACCCCGAGCCTCCCTTGCAATTTGAGTTGGAGGGTGCTCTTGTGGGAACGGATGCATGAACTTCGAACTGACGATCCGACAGGGACCCGGCGCCGGCAGAGCGTTTGCCATTGTGCGCGGCCGGACCTACACCGTTGGACGTGGGCTGTCGTGCGACGTGTTGCTCGTCGACAAAGAAGCGTCGCGCGCCCATTGCCAGATACGCGCGACCGATAGCGGTGTGATCGTCACCGATCTCCAAAGTCTCAACGGCACGATAGTCAACGGCGAGGTTATAACGGCAAAGTCGCTGGAAGGCGGCGAAACGCTGAGGGTGGGTCTGACGGTGCTCGAGCTGACGCGCACCAATGACATCCTGCGTTCGCCGGATGGGGCCGCTGAAAATCGGGTCGCCCGCCCCGCGAAGACCCTGCAGGAGCCGGGCGACGAAGCTCTGGGCGAGGTGGTCGTCGAAACCGAACAGGCACCGGGCGCTCGCACCACTTATAACGTTGTGCGCATCGAAAAAGAAACCACCGTGCAGGAGTTCGTTGCCAAACACCCCAAGGATTCGGCCAACAAGGTTATCCGCTGGTGGCAGTTTTTTTGGTACCTGGGCATACTGCTGGCAATGGCCTATCTGCTTCTGTGGGATTGGCTGCACTTTCTTCATGTGCTTCACTTCTTATGTGCCGTATACGTGGTGGTTGCGGCCTACAAGCTGATCATCGTGCTGCTGTCAGCTTTCAAGCGGCGTGAGATCACGCTTTCGCAAGGCGAGCTTCTGGCGCTCGATGACGAGGACTTGCCGATCTACACCGTTCTGGTGCCGCTCTATAAGGAAGAGGCGGTTGCCGAGAAGATTGTAAACGCAGTCAACTCGCTCGACTACCCGCAGCACAAACTCGACGTTAAGGTGTTGCTCGAGCCGGATGACCGCCGCACGATAGAAACGCTTCGCAGCGCCGATCTGCCGGCTTGCGTGGAGCTGATAATCGTGCCGGACTCGAAGCCCAAGACAAAGCCCAAGGCGTGCAACCACGGCCTTACACGGGCGCGCGGCGAGTACCTGGTGATCTACGACGCCGAAGACCGCCCGGACCCCGACCAACTGAAGAAGGCGGTGGCGGCCTTCAGGAAAACGGATGGAAAAACCATCTGCCTCCAGGCCAAGCTCAATTACTACAACCCGAGGCAAAACCTCCTCACGCGCCTGTT
>JABMSA010000241.1 GCA_013202185.1 Planctomycetota bacterium | reverse complement strand
TGGCGGCCTTGACGGCCTCGAGTGTGACGGCGGCCGCCGACTTGCTGAGCGCGGGCGTGATGCCGCTTACGTGGAAGACCTTGACGCCGTCGAAGACCTGGTCCCAGTTGACTTCGCGCGGCTTGATCATGCTGATGGCGGAGCCGGCGCGGTCGTATAGCACTGAGCTTGGCCGTGGTGCGGCTCCGAACTCGAGGTAGTAAACGCCTGCGCGGCCTTCGTCGCTCCATACGATGAAATCGGTGCTTACGCCCCATTCGCGGGCCTTGTTGCGTATGAGTCGGCCGAGCGGGTTTTTGGGCAGCTTGGATACCCACGCCGATTTGAGGCCCATCCGAGCTGCGGCGACGGCCACGTTGAGTTCGCCTCCGCCGGCGCAGACGTCGAACGACGCCGCCTGCTCGAGGCGCTTGAAATTGGGCGGCGAGAGGCGGATCATCGCCTCGCCGAAGGTCACGATGTCATACATTGCTCGATGTCCTTTTGCTTTGTGCTTCTTTCAACAAGGGCTTTGCGTGTTCGTCCCATTGTCATCCCGTTTTCCGAGACGGGCATCGTCCTCGCCTGCCCGCCATAGCCTCCCGGCCCCCGGGCGGCGTCGGCGGGTCGTCGATCCAGCAGGGCAACTATGATCAGGCCAAGTATGATCAGGACTTGGAAAATGAAGCCAGCGACAAGTACCGCCGTGTGCTTCCTGAGGAAGATTATGAAAACCGCCAGTGCGAGCATCTGCCCGGCAAAGAGCACTACGAGGGACGCGGATGTGTCGTCGAGCTGGATTGAGACAACCAACCCAAAAACCACAATAAACATGCCGATGATGAGCGCCAACCACTTATTCATTCTGTGTCCTCCTTTTCACTTTCAACGTCGCAGAGCTGTCATACATGACCATTCGGTCAAGCCTTCGTCTCGTCCTCGCCCTCGTCGTCCTCGTCGTCCTCGTCGTCGTCGTCGATCCGGCTTGTCAATATTGGCTCGTGTTGTTCCACACTCGAATCGCCGGCATCCGGGCCGCCGGTGGCGTATCCGAATTCGAGGTTGTCGGGCAGTTCTTCGTCGGGGTTTTCGTCGCCGAGCGAGATGTATATTTCACCGAACTGCTGGGGCTGCTGCACCTTGGCGCGCCTGAGCCTGATGAGTTCGAGGATTGCAAGAAACACGCCGATGACCTGCCCGCGATCTTTGGTGTCGACGAATAGCTCGGTGAAGCGCACCTTGCCCTGCTCGCGGAGCGAATCGAGCACGATGGCCATGAAGTACCTGAGCGGCTTGTCGGTGTCGAGTATGGTGTGTGGCTGATCGAGGGTTGTTTCTCTGAGCACCTTCGAGAAGGCCGTGAGGAGGTCCCAGAGGCCTACGTCGCCGAAGATGTCTTCATCCTGCCGGGGTTCGTTGATGCCGAGCGCTTCTTTGTCCAGCGGCGGGCGCGGGAATTTTTTCGACTGTTCTTCGTCGGCGTCTTCGAGGGCCCGTGCGGCGTCCTTGAATCGCTTGTATTGTATCAACTGCCTCACGAGTTCGGTGCGCGGGTCTTCGGCGTCTTCGCCCTCGAGGGCGCCAAGCTCTTCGCGCGGGAGGATCATTTTGGATTTGATCTCCATGAGCGTGGCGGCCATCAGCACGAATTCGCCGGCGATGGTGATGTTGACTTCGCGCATCAGGTCGATGTAGGCGAGGTATTGCCCGGTTATCTCGGCGATGGGGATGTCGCAGATGTCGACCTCCGTCTGCCGGATGAGATACAGCAGGAGATCGAGCGGCCCCCTGTAGATGTCGAGCTCGACGTTGTAAAGCTCGCCGACGTGTCCGAGCGGTTCGTTGTCGGCCTGTTCGTCGAATTCCATTTGGTTTCTCGCGTGCGGCGCTAATCGACCGTCACGCGGCTCCTGCCTATTCCCATGGCCTGGCGTGCTTCGTCGAGAGTTGCGGCCGCAATTCGCCGTGCCTTCTTGCAGCCTTCGCTGAGGATGTCTTCGATCTTGTCGGGGTGTGCCGCGAGGTCGCTGCGCCTGGCCCTGATGGGCTGGAGGTACTGGTTGAGGCGCTCGGCGATTTCCTTCTTGCAGTCGACGCAGCCGATCTCGGCGTTGCGGCATCCTTCGGCCACGGCGTCGGCGCGGTCGGGCGCGAACACCTTGAAGTAGTCATGCACGTTGCAGATTTCGGGTCGGCCGGGATCGCTTCGGCGCTGGCGTTGCGGGTCGGTGAACATGGTCATTATTTTCTTGCGCGTTTCCTCGGGGCTTTCGCCTATTTCGATGGCGTTGCCGTAGCTCTTGCTCATCTTTCGGCGATCGAGGCCCAGCAGCCTTGCCGTTTTGGTGAGCCTTGGCTTGGGCTCTGGGAAGACCTCGCCATACATGCTGTTGAACCTGCGCGTGATTTCGCGGGTGAGTTCGAGGTGCGCCACCTGGTCCTCGCCCACGGGCACCACGCCGGCCTTGTAGATCAGGATGTCGGCCGCTTGCAGGCACGGGTAGCCAAGGAAGGCGTAGTTGGTGAGGTCCTTGTCCTTGACTTCCTGCATCTGCTCCTTGTAGGTGGGCACGCGCTCGAGCCAGGGTATGGGTGTGATGCACGAGAGGATGACATGCAGCTCGGTGTGCTCGGGCACGTCGGACTGTACGAAGATTGTGCTCTTTTCGGGGTCGATGCCGCACGCGAGCCAGTCGGTCACGTTGTCAGTCGAGTTTTTCGGGATATCCACGGGATTGGCGTATTCGCTCATGAGAGCGTGCCAGTCGGCGACCATGTAGTAGCATTCGAATTCGTCCTGGAGGTCTATCCAGTTGGCAAGTGCTCCCACGAGGTGGCCGATGTGCAGCGGCCCGGTCGGCCGCATCCCGCTGAGTATCCGTTTTTTCGTCATTGAAAGAGGTTCCTCTCAGTACACCAACAACACGCGCAGGAGCCGTTCCGTGGGCACGGCGATGATAATGCGCAGCAGCGGCCCGCCGAAGACTAGCAGCCCCACGAGGATGAACATGCCGTAGGGCACTATATTGCGATTGTACCAGTCAGTCATGTGCAGGGGCATCAATTGCGCCAGCACATGCGAGCCGTCCAGCGGAGGAATGGGTATGAGATTGAAGAAAATGAGTATCAGATTGATTCGGACGGCCATCAGCAACAGTTTTAGTATTGTCATGTTGGCAAGCGGGGTGCCGGCAGCGAACGCGACAACTAGCCTGAACACGAGTGCAAATGCCACGGCACTGAGGAAGTTGGCGCAGACTCCGGCGATCGATACCAGGATGTCATCGCGGGAAGGGTGCCTGTAGTTGTATGGGTTCACAGGCACAGGCTTGGCCCATCCGAACCCTGCCAAAAGGAAGCACAGCGTGCCGATCGGATCCAGGTGTGCCAGTGGATTGAGGGTGAGCCGCCCACTGTATAATGCCGTGTCGTCGCCGCACTTATGGGCCATCCAGCCGTGAGCGTACTCGTGGATGGTTACGGCCCAGAGTATCGGCAAGGCCCGCATTAGAATGGTTTGCATATCCAGGTTGGCGAAGATATCTATTCTCCGAAAACAGTGCTCTGTACGATGCGATTTGCCAACACTTCAATGTACCACAAGGACGCAGGTTAATCAAGTGCAAAAGGCGATTCGAAGCGCAAGAAGGCTTCGCGATGCTGCGGTCGGCGTGTATGATCCGCCGTCGGCCCTTCACATCCGGGCGATTTCTTCTCGTGCGATCTGCACCCATCGGCCGGGGCGGAGCGGATCGTCGGCGACGGTGTGCACGTCTTTCATCACGATCTCGAGGTTGCAGTCGCGGGCGACGTCGAGCGTGTTGCGGATGTCTTGCCGGATCGCGTCCTCGTCGAAGCTCGGCCTGCTGATCAGCTCTGGATTGGGCTTGCGGCAAAAGACGTAGTCGCGGCCCAACGCTTCGGCCATGATTTTTTGATCGCACCATGGCGACACCGACAGCTTCCGGAGGTTGGGGATTTGGCGGAGGGTCTCCCAACGCGAATGAACGGGCTCGCAGCAGCCGTAGTAAGACAGCCCGAACTTCTCGATGACCGGAAGCTGGTAAGGGAAGATGAACTCGGCGAACATCTGCGGCGATACGCCGACGGTCTCTTGCGATTCCGACAGCACCCAGAGGTCTTTCAGGCGCACGGGGTCGCCATCGTGCCGGTCTTTCTGCGGGAGGTCGTTTGTGTATCCAAAGCTGCCGGATCCGATGTAATCGTTTTCGTTGTTGAGCGCGAGCAGCCCTTCCTTTTCGTACCACTCGATCACGGCCAGGTGATCGTCGCGGAGAAACGCCATCAGCCGGTGTATGCCCTGCGGATTATCGTACATCAGCATCATCAGGCCCTCGAGGCCCACGAGGTCGATGGCCGGCCACGTCATGCCCATCGTCCACCAGTTCATGCCGCGCGGCCGCACCTCGAGGATGCCGTCGAAGACCTCCTCGAGCAGGGCCTTCCGCTCCATTGTGGCTTCGCGGTCGACCGCACACGTTCGCGGATGCAGCTTATGGAAATCGGCATCGAGGTCCTCGAGCGCGGGGTCCCAGCGATAGCTGCCAAGGTTGCCGTCGTTGTCGCCGCGTTCCTTTTTCGACTGCACGCCGTAATCGCTGAGGCTTACCTTCCAGTTGTATGAAACGCAGGGCTCGACGACCGTGTCGTCGTCGACGTGTTCGCACGCCGCGATAGTGAAAACGAAACCGGACTCGATTCCCTTTGCCCATTCCTCGGTGCAGCGGTAGGCGGAGTCGGGTATAAGTGGCTTGATGAATCCGCTGGCTTCCGTGAGGACCATCGGCCGTTCGCCTTGCAGATCGTTGTGGCAGGTCCAGAGCCGCCGGCGCTCGACCATCACGGGGCTTTCGGCTGTCTCGCGGATCTGTTCGCCAAGCTCGCGTAGTATCTGAACGTCGGCGTTGTTCAGTTCGGGTGACATTGCATTCTCCTTGTTGTCATCGTGGTCCGAGCCAGTGGGCAATTTTACGCGCGGCGGATGAAAGTTGCAACAGAAAATCCGCGCGCAACGCCGCCGGCGTTTTTTTTTATTTGGTGCTTGCAAAAGAACGGCGATGTGCTATAATGGCTTCAGTTTCAGTATGTACGGGCCTCGGGCGGGTGTGCCGCCGGCCTCTTGGAGTCTGTGTCAACTGTGGCAAAGGAGATGTGTGTGATGAGAACGAAATGGATGTTGGTTGGATTCGCTCTGGTTGTGCTGCTTTCCGGATGTGCCCAGCCCTCCTGGATGGCCCCGATCGAAGCGATTATGATGGAGACGCACCCGAAGACGATCACAACCGTAAACCTGGAGCAGAAGAATTATCGAATGGTAAAGCCGAACGCGATCGGTAAGAGCGCCGGCTTCAACCTGCTTGGTATCATACCACTGTCGTCGCCGCAGCACATCAAGGCGATGTCGGACCTCTACAGCAACGTAGATATGTCCATGGGCGGGGCCTACGCACTGACCCACGTGATGCAGGAGCGTTCCGTGTCGCTCCTCCCGTTTTTTTGGACGCGTCCGACGTTCACCGTGCGGGCCGACGTCATCGAGTTCACCGAGTAAGAAAAGAAACGGGCTCAGCTCGACAACGTCCGAGTTTGATCATCTCGACAGGCGGCAGCGCGCGTTTCTTCGAGCTGCCGCCTGCGGTTTCTCTGTGCCCCATCTTGCCCTTGCGTCAGGGCACAAATGTTTCGCTTCTGCATGCGCTGTTTGAGGTGAGAGATTGACAAGAAACGTGGAAGAAACCTTTTCGTCTTGCATATGAAGACGAACAATGTATAATTCAAAACATGAAGAAGATCACAACGGATATTCGCCACGGGGATTGCCTTGACGACCTCAAGACGTTCGAAAGCAACACGTTTGATCTTATCGTCACTTCTCCTCCCTATGCCGACAGCCGGCGCAAGACTTATGGCGGCATCAGGCCCAAAGAGTATGTCGAGTGGTTCCTTCCGCGGGGCGAAGAGCTGCTCCGTGTCTTGAAACCTTCAGGCACGTTCATACTGAATATCAAGGAAAAGGCAGTCAACGGGGAGCGGCATACCTACGTATTAGAGCTGATCCTGGCACTGAAGAAACAAGGCTGGTTATGGACTGAGGAATTTGTCTGGCACAAGAAAAACTGCTTTCCAGGAAAATGGCCGAATCGCTTCAGGGATGCCTGGGAGCGCTGCTTGCAGTTCAACAAGACAAGACGTTTCAAGATGTATCAGGACGAGGTCCGCGTGCCGATGGGAGAGTGGGCCGACAAGCGCTTGAAATCTCTCGGGAAAAACGACGTGGTCCGGTTTGAGTCGCAAGTTGGCAGCGGCTTCGGCAAGAACATCGCAAACTGGCTCGGAAGAGAACTCGCTTATCCAACAAACGTATTGCATCTTGCAACTGAAACGGGAAACAAAGACCATAGCGCGGCGTTCCCACGAGCCCTTCCCGAGTGGTTCATCCGGTTGTTCACCAAGGAGGGTGACTGGGTCCTTGACCCGTTTCTCGGATCGGGCACCACATGCGAAGTCGCCAGGGAGATGAACAGAAACTCGGTCGGGATCGAGATCCATCGGGAGTACTACGAAGCTGCGAGCAAGAAGTTTACGTCGAGGTCGTCAACCGTTTCACAAAAGAATTCATGGATGAGTTCTGCAGCCCCGACGGCGGCGCAGTATTGTGGGAGAAAGTCGTGAAGTTCAATTCCGGGGCAAAACGCAAACGGCATGATCCGGCCGAGATGGGGTGATCGCCGGCTTCCGCCCAACTCGCATCGACAGCCTGGAGACGAATAGTAAAGGCTCTTTTTCCAACGACAATTGCTCCTGCCATGATCTCACGCCAACTCCTGTGGCCAGCCACACCTGATCGCTCACCACACAAGGCACGCGGATTCTTTCACCCTTGCTTCCGGATGTTGCTACGCTTATAATCACGGCGGCTGCATCGAACGGAGCAAGCGAAATGAGAATGTCCCTCAACGGGTCCGATTGGCTGGTCCAGGGCTGGATGCCCCAGGAATGGGAGCTTGTCGGCGTCAGGAAACTCGTGACCGCCAACCTTGAGATCGGCAGCATGCTCCACGGCGAGACCGGCCTGCTGCCCGCAACCGTGCCAGGGTGCGTCCACGCCGATCTGCTCCGCAGCGGCGTCATTGAAGATCCGTATGTAGACTTCAACTCGCGCAAGTGCGAGTGGGTCGAGCACCGCAATTGGCTGTATCAAAAGACATTCACCCTGCCGCCGGAGGCCAAGGGCAGAAAGCTCCGGCTCATCTTCCACGGCATCGACTATTCCGCGCGCGCCTGGCTTAATGGCGAGCTGCTCGGCAGGCACACCGGCACCTTCATCACGGCGGAGTTCGACGTCACCAAGGCCGCGAAGATCGGTGAGAACCATCTGGCGGTGATGTTCGACCCGATCCCCGACGTCCCCGGGCAGGTCGGCTACTCGAATCAGGTGAAGCACCTCAAGCCGCGATTCGGATACAAGTGGGACTTCACAACGCGCCTCGTGCAGTTTGGGTTGTGGGACGACGTCGAGATCGCCGCAACCGGCCCCGCCCACATCGACAACGTGCAGGTCCTGACGAACCTCAGCCGGGATGGCGCCCGCGTGAGCGTGCAAACAGCGCTGGTGTCGGAACCTTCGGTGCGCGCGCGGATAGCGGTCAGGATCCGGCTCGGAGACGAGGCAGTGGTCGCGGGCGAATCGGAAGTCGACATCGAGCAGGGCAAGACGATCTCACATGTCCAGCTCGAGCTGCACGAGCCCAAGCTATGGTGGCCGAATGGCCTGGGCGAGCAGCCCGTGTACATCGCGGAGGTGTCGCTGTTGGGGCCGGACGGCGAGGAGTGGGACACCTGCTCGACAGCCTTCGGTCTCCGCACGATCGAGGCGGCGCAGAACGAAGCGGCGCCGAAGGGAGCCGATCCATACACGCTCGTAGTCAACGGACGCAAGGTGTTCCTCAAGGGGTGGAACTTCGTGCCGGTCGACCACATGTACGGCCTGCCCAACGAAGAGAAATACGACTGGCTGATCGACCTCGCCCGCAGGGCGCACGTGAACATGTTGCGGGTGTGGGGCGGCGGCATCATCGAGAAGAAGCTTTTCTACGATCTATGCGACCGGGCGGGGATACTCGTGTGGCAGGAAATGCCGCAATCCAGCTCCGGGCTCAGCAATGACCCGCCGACCGAGCCCGGGTTTCTCGAGACCCTCAAGACAACTGCAAGGGCCGCGCTGCGGAGGCGGCGCAACCATCCGTGCCTGGCAGTCTGGGGCGGCGGAAACGAACTGGCTGACGGCCTGAAGCCGCTGGACATCACGCATCCGAACCTCGCGGCCATCGGCGAGGTCGTCAGCGAAGAAGCGCCGCACCTGATCTATCGCCCCACTTCACCATACGGGCCGTCGTACGACTTGAATCCCGCAAATGCCCGCAGCGGTGTTCATCACGACGTGCATGGGCCATGGCAATACCAGGGAGTGGACGGACACTACGAGTTGTTCAACATCGGCGATTGCCTGTTCCACTCCGAGGCCGGGGCCGAAGGCTGCGCATCTGTGCAGTCGATCGGGCGATGCCTGCGCGACGAAGATTCGTGGCCACCCGACAAGACCAATAGAGCGTGGGTCCATCACGCCGGGTGGTGGGTCAATGCCGACGACGTCCGCGCACATTTCGGACCGATCGAATCATTGGAGGACTTTGTGATGGCCTCCCAGTTTCTGCAGGCGGAGGCCGTTCGTTACGCGGTCGAAGCAAGCCGCCGCCGGAAGTTCAAGTGCAGCGCAAGCCTGCTGTGGCAGATGAACGAGCCATGGCCCAACGTGAGCGCGACGACGTGCGTTGACTACTACGGCCTGCCGAAGCCGGCGTACTATTTCGCATCGCGCGCGTTCGAGCCGCGACACATTTCGCTGAAGTACTGGCAACTCTACGCAGCCGACGACACGCCATTGGAAGGCGAAATGTTCGTTCATAATTCCCTCGACGCAATCGACCGCGCGGAGGCGGTGTGCAGGATATTCGACTCCCGCGGAAAGCTGCTCTCCGAGAGATCCAAACGCGTCACGGTGCCGGAGAACGCGTGCGTGTCGGCCGGCGCGTTCGAGTGGGCGCACCCCGCCGGCGTAGACATCTTAATCGTACGCCTCGAGCTGAACATCGACGGCAAGCTGACTTCGCGCAACGAATACGTCTTCCCGGTCGGCGATCCATTCGTCAGCAAAACTCCGATCCTCGCACCCTTGGCCAATCAGCCAATGACGAGCGTGGACCTGCACAGCCGCGAGAAGACGGACGGCGGGGGCGTGGTCCGCGTGATCAACAACGGCGACGCCGCCGCGCTCATGACGATGATCGAGCCGGACGAGCGGACGAAGCTCCACGTCGACGGAAACGTGCGCATGCTGCTGCCCGGCGAGGTGGCCGAATTCCTGCTGACCATGCGCCGCGACAGCCCGGCACCGTCGCGCTCGTATGTTACTATCCGCGCGTGGAATGCCGTGGACCTGGTGCTCAATATGTGAAGTGAGGAGTTCCGCAGAACTCAACCGTGAGAAGAGCCGGAACAACAACACGCGCGATCGCAAGGCGTTCCCACGCCTCTTCACGTCGGGCCGCTTGGATTGTGAGTCACAGTTGCATACAGTGCAACCACGAATGGACACGAATACACACGAATTCCTGGCTCTCGGCGGTCAATTTGGCGAAGCGTACGACTCCGGTGGCAAGAAAAAAGGTTGGAATCGACTTAAGCCTGATTTCGATGTGTGGACATTGCTTTTCCCTGTCCCTTTAGTCCAGCTCTGAGTACGTACCCTTCTATAGACCCGGTACAGTACTGTACAGCGCTGACTCACAGAGAAGGAGCAACCAATGATACCGGTTGGCACGCAATACTATCGCCCCCCCACGCCGAGAGCGGATTTCTGGGAGGCGGACTTCAAGCTGATGCAGGAATGCGGCTTCAACACCGTTCGCGGATGGGCGATGTGGAGCTGGCTGAACCCGCGGGAAGGACAATATGATTTTTCGGAGATCGACCGCCTGCTCGAACTCGGCGCCGGGCACGAGATCGGCGTGATCCTCCTGGTCAACATCGAGTCGTCGCCCGCGTGGCTTTTCAGCAAGCATCCCGAGAAGCTGTATGTGTCGAAGTCGGGCAGTGCGTTTGTGCCGCAGACGGTGCACAACACGGCGGTGGGCGGCTTTCCGGGGCAGTGCACCGACTATCCGCAGATCAAGGCGGCGGCCGTCGACTTCATAACCGAGCTCGTAGGGCATTGCCGGGATCATCCGGCGCTCGCCGGCTGGGAACCGCACAACGAGCCGCTCCTCGAGCCCGCGCGTTATTCGCACGAGGTCTACTGCTACTGCCCCCGGACCGTCGAAGTCTTCCGAGACTGGCTGCGCCGGAAATACGAAGGCTCCATCGACAAGCTCAACGCGACCTGGCAGAGGCGATTCGGCGACTTCGATGAAGTCATCCCACCATACCAACTCGGCAGCTTCCCCGACTGGATGGACTGGCGGACGTTCGCCATCGACAACCTCGTGGCGCAGGACGCCTGGCGGATCAAGGCAATCCGCGAAAGCGATCCCGATCATCCGGTGCTGATGCACTCGCGGGCGGGCGGCGATCGGCGCGATACCCCCTGCGACTGCACCGACGACTGGGCGCTCGCCGCACTCGCCGACAAGTTTGGCTATGCAAACTTCCCCCAGGGGCGCAGCATCTTCGAGCATCTCTTATCCGGCGACGTCTGCCGCAGCGCGGCACAGGGAAAAGAATTCTGGATGCACGAGCTGCAGTCCGGCCCGTTCGGCATCGGGCTGCAGCGCAACAATCCGTTCTTTGCGTTCCTCGGCGACGTGGCCGACGACGACGTGACGGCACGGCCCGACGAAGTGGGCGACGTGACCGCCGGCCGCCTCGCCCTCTGGTCGCTGATGCCATTCTCACAGGGCGCCAAGGGTCTTATCTACTGGCAGTTCCGCACCGAGCAGTTCGGCACGGAGTGCGGCTTCAATCTCGTGAACCTCGACGGCACGCCCACGCCGCGACTCGACATGGCCAAACGCATCGCGGCATTCGTCAACGACAACGAAACGCTCCTGGCGGAGGCCCGCCCGCCGGCGTCGAAGGTCGCCATCGGATACTCGGTGCCCAACGTGCTGATGACCTTCGCCGCCGAGGGAAACGTGAATCCCTACTTCGCGTCGTACCTCGGCGCCAACCGCGTACTGCAGCACGTCGGCCACCAGGTAGACGTCGCCCGCATCGACGTCCTGGCGGTCGACGACGATCTCGGCAAGTACGACGTGCTCGTGCTTCCGCTTCCGATCTTCGCCGACGAGGCCACGGCCGGCAAGCTCGCCGATTACGTCTCAGAAGGGGGCACGCTCATCGCGGAGGCATCGTGCGCCGAGTTCGACGCCGGCTTTTTCTCGAGTGACCGCGTGCCGGGCATGGGCCTCGACGAAGTCTTTGGCTGCCACCGCGAGATCATCTCCACAAAGAACGAGATCACCATCAACTGGCGCGGCCTGCCGATCCCATCGCGCTTCTACGAAGAGATCCTCATCCCCGATACCGGCGAAGTGGCGGCGACGTATCCCGACGGGCGGCCCGCGGCGGTCATCAACTACTATGGCAAAGGCAAGGCCGTGTACTTCGGCACCAACGTGCTGATGGATTACATCATCAACGAAGACGTCAACCTGATGGCCGTAATGGCCGACCTCACCAGCAGCGTGCACCGCTTTGCACGGACGGACAACAAGATGGCCGTCGTGCGGTGGATGCAAAGCGGGGATTGCCGGCTTGTGTTCCTCTTCAACGGCGATTATCGCAAACAGAACTGCACGCTGACACTCGACGCCAAAGTGCCCAAGGCCCGAGACGTATGGAATGAAGAGGACGTCCAGTTTGTTGTGCACAATGGAAGGTCGGAGAAGACCTTCTGCCTTGAGCCCTACGCTGTCAAGATACTGAAGACCGGCTGAGAGAGCTGTTGAAATAAGTTGCCGGTCTCTATAATCTGCCGTTGCGAATCACGTGGTAGCCGCCCCAGGCCAGTAACCAGGAGAGCTTCTTGTGCAGACCCTGATATTCGACACGAAACAGGAAATGGGCCAGGCAGCCGCTCGCGAGGGTGGGCGGTTGATGCGGCAGGCCATCGACGACAACGGCCGGGCAAACATCATCCTGGCAACCGGAGCCAGCCAGTTCGAAATGCTCGCCGACCTTGTGCAACAGGACGTCGACTGGTCGCGCGTGGTGATGTTTCACCTCGACGAATACATCGGTTTGCCCGAAACGCATCCTGCAAGTTTCAGGAAGTACCTGAAGGAGCGATTCGTGGACAAGGCGCCGTCGCTGAAGGCCGCCTATTTTGTTGAGGCCGACAAGCGCGGCGCCCCCGACGAGTGCGCGAGGATCAGCGAGATCATAGCAGACCATCCCATCGACGTCGCAATGGTGGGAATCGGCGAGAACGGCCACCTGGCGTTCAACGATCCGCCGGCCGACTTCGACTGCGAAGAGCCCTACATTGTGGTGAAGCTGGACGAAGCCTGCCGCAAGCAGCAACTTGGCGAAGGCTGGTTTGCGTCACTCGACGACGTGCCCACCGAAGCGATCTCAATGAGCATACGCCACATAATGAAAAGCGGCAACATCATCTGCACCGTGCCCGACGAGCGAAAAGCCGTGGCCGTGCGCGACGCGCTCGAGGGGCCGCTCACGAAAATGTGCCCGGCGTCCATACTCCGCACGCACCCGAGCTGCCGGATGTTCCTCGATTCCCCCGCCGCGTCGCTGCTCCGTGAACCGTGAGAAAACGCACATGAAGGGCATACCCGGCTTTGTGGATCTCCAGGTCAACGGATTTCTCGGCGTTGATTTCTCTGCCCCGGATCTAACCGAGCCCGACTTCATCCGGGCCTGCCGCGAACTGCTGGGCAGGGGCACGGCCGCCTTCCTGCCTACCGTCATCACCAGTCCGATGGAGGCATACGAGCATAATCTGCCGATGATGGCGGACGTGCTGGACCGACCCGAGTTTGCCGGCCGGCTGCCGGGCCTCCACCTGGAAGGGCCGTTCGTCTCGCCCGAGCCGGGGGCGGTGGGCGCACACAATCCGGAATGGGCGCAGCCGCCGAGCGCGAAGCTCTTCGACCAATTGTGTGAGCTGGCGGGAGGCAAGATCAAGCTGCTCACCCTTGCCGCCGACGTCCCGGGCGCGGCGGAGCTGACGCGCCATGCCGTCGGGCGGGGAGTACGCGTTTCGCTCGGCCACCATCTTGCCACGCAAGAGGACCTCGAACGCCTGGCCCAAGCCGGCGCCACCGCGCTCACACACCTGGGCAACGCCCTGCCCAACATGATCCACCGGCACATCAATCCCATCTGGGCGGGCCTGGCGGCCGACGACCTGGCCGCGATGCTCATTGCCGACGGCCACCACCTGCCGCCCGCACTTCTCAAGACGGCCATCCGCACGAAAGGAGTCGACAAGATCATCGTCGTCAGCGACGCTTCGCCACTGGCGGGAATGCCGCCGGGCCGCTACACGACAATGGCAAACGACGTCGTCCTCGAGGAATCCGGCCTGCTGCACAACCCCGCCAAAGGATGCATGGTCGGCTCGTCGGCCACGATGCGGCAATGCATGGACTATCTGGCATCGCTTAACATTCTGCCTCAAGACGATTTGCGGCGGGTAGGATTCTACAATCCACTCCGCCTCATCGGCGCCGATCCGTCGTCGATCCTCGTCCTCGATCCTCCACAATCGTCCTC
>JABMSA010000240.1 GCA_013202185.1 Planctomycetota bacterium | reverse complement strand
TCTGATTGAGTCCCGTAGGGACGGCTGAAAGTAGCCCAGTAGTTCACTGCTGGGCCTGCTGGGCCTGTTGGGCCTGTTGGGCCTGTTGGGCCTGTTGGGCACGTTGAACTTGCTGGCCGTTTTAGACATGCTGGGCTCATGGACATGCTTGGCATGCTGTGTCCGTTGGGATTTCCACAAGGAGCAGAATACCATGCCACATTCTTATGTCAGTTGCCACATGCATTACATTTTCAGCACGAAGAACCGCCTCGATTCCATCACCCCGGATGTCAGGGGGCGGCTGTGGAGCTATATGGCCGGCATTGCCCGCACGAACGATATCGTCCCGCTTGCCGTGGGTGGCTCACACGACCACGTGCACCTTCTTGTGAGTCTCCCTTCGACGCTGTCCACTGCGAAAGCCATCCAGTTGATCAAGGGGGGCTCGTCGAAATGGATCAGTGAGACATCTCCTGCACACGATCAATTTGCCTGGCAGGAGGGGTACGGCGCATTCAGCGTGAGTGTGTCCGGCATCAGAGAGACGACGAGCTATATTCGGAACCAGGAGAAACATCACCTTGGCACAACGTTCGAGGATGAGTTTCTTGCGATCCTGAAGAAGCACGGCATAGACTACGACGAACGACATGTGTGGGGATAAGACTCGCCGGCGGGTTGCAGATGCACCCAGCCATACGCCCAGAAATGCCCAGCGTTGAAACACTGGGCTAAGGTCAGTCAGAATGCCCAGCGTTGAAACACTGGGCTAGGGTCAGTCGTGCCTACGGCACTGAAGATGTGTTTTGCGTTTGCCCTCCTCCAAGGAGCGGCGGCGGGTGTCTGATTGAGTCCCGTAGGGACGGCTGAAAATGGCCAGGAATGCCCAGCGTTGAAATGGCCAGGAATGCCCAGCGTTGAAACACTGGGCTAAACTCAGTCGTGCCTACGGCACTGAAGATGTGTTTTCTGTGCGCGGGTGTCTGATTGAGTCCCGTAGGGACGGCTGAAAATAGCCCAGTAGTTCACTGCTGGGAACTCTGCTTCCTGGGCGCCGGCCGTTCCATGAGGTCGACGTCGATTATCTTTCCTGATCTCGCCTTGATGCGCAGGCTCCGGATCTCGAACGGCCCAAGCTCAACGCGCCGCCTGGCGCCAAGGCACGGCACCGACAGCGTGCTGCGGCGAGCGGTGCAGGTCGGGTTGAAGAGGCGCAGGATCAGGTCGTTTCCTTTCTCGGCTATCTTTGCGGCCGCTATCTGCAGGACATCGTCGCTGAGCGTGGCCAATGGCTTCGGCTTGTCGACCTTGTCGCCCGGAGGGAAGAATGACAGCGCGTAGGGTACCTCGTTTTTCGTCAACGCTTCGCGGTCGATGTGAGCCAGGCGCTCGTCGGTCGGGCCGGCGTTGAACCAGAAGCGATAGATGCGCTCGCCGACGTCGATCACCGGGTTGTGGCGATCCTCGAGCACCGATTCCGAGCCCTGGTTCGAGTAGTTGGGCGACCGCAGCAGCGTGAGGCGAAGCGCGCCGCCGCGTATGTCGGACCCGTAGATGCCGTTGTCGATGCACGTTAGCGCGAGCGATTCGTCCTCGCTCATCAAGGCTTGCCACTTGTGGCTGATCGCTTCGTCTCCGTCGTTTGGCAGTTCCTGCACGCCATACGCAACCTGTCCGAGAAAGCGCCCGGCCGGCCTGGCAAACGGCACAGCGAGCTTGAGGCACTTGTGTACCTCGCCCCAGACAACGCGCGTTTCGACCTCGAACTCCGTGCCGAACTTCGGAAGCTTGTAACGCTGGCAGATCCGCGAGCGGCCCCACGCAAACACGGCCTCGACCACGCTTCGCGCCGGGCCGTCTTCGATGATGCGAACCGAAGGCACCGCACTTGACAAGCCGGAAAACGCCGATCCCTCTTTCGCCGACATCAGCGTGAATCTCCCCTCGGGCGCGGCCTTGTAGCGACGGAAATCATAGCCCCAGGGGTTCGCCGAATCCTTGATGACAACCGGCTGGAACGCTTTCGAGGCGACGACGTCCTTGCCGCCGACGCGCCAGCGGTCGACCAGGCCCGTCCGCGTGTTTATCACGACTTCCATATCCTGCGTCTTGAACCGGATGCGGCCGTTTCGCGCCTCGAGGCGCAGGCGCGGCTTTCCCTTCAGTTCGTTCAGCTTGGTGTCGAAGCGATTCATCCCCGGCTTGAGGTCCGCCCAGAAGACCTCGTGCTTGGCCCAGTCGAGGTGCGAGCCCGCAAGCTCCGTTTCGGTTTGGCAGGGGAGCAGGCGCCCATTCTGATAGACCGGCGCGTCGAAGAATGTTCCTCGCCAGTTGAAGTCGTGCAGATGGAATTCGAGTTCGACGAGGCCGCTCACGTTGAACGGGTGCGGGTTGTAAACGAGGATCGGCGGATTGTCTATGTGGGCGGGGCGCTGCCCGCGAGCGAGTGCGAAAAATGCGCGCAGCTTTTCGCGAGCGGTGATCTCGAGCCCGTATTCCAGAAGCTGCACCGTGTCGCCCTCGACGTCCTGTATGCCCGAGCCGGGCAGCATGTCGTGAAACTCGGCAAAGAGCGCCGCCTTGAGCGCCTGCTCGATCTGCGTTTTCGGATAGTCGATCAGCCCTTGGAGCGCAGCCGCCGACGCCATCTTCTCGAGCGAGTAGATTTCGTTCTCCAGCCGGCGATGCTTCTGCTTGAGGCGGATCATTGTCGTGTAGCAGCCGGGGCTCGTTGGATTCATGTCGTAGGCGAAGCGCGAGAGGGAGTCTTGCTTCTTGGCGACTTCCTTGAACCATCCTTCGAGCGTCGAGTGGACGGGGTTGAAGTCTTTCTGCCTGGCGATGACCTTGCGAATGTCGCGCAGGTCCTTGCGGGACGCTCCGCCGCCGTGATCGCCCACGCCCCAGAGAAAGAGCGTATCGGGGTTGTGCTTGTCCATCTTCTCCAACCAGCGGCGGAGGGTGGGGCCGGCGGAGTTTACGCGCGTGGCGTATGACGCGTTATTTCTGCGGGTGAGGATTTCGGAGCCGTCGAAGCCGATCCACACGAAGGTGTCGCCGTCGATTTCCTCGCAGCGCCGGAAGTCGTTGGGGCGCGTGCAGAGGTAATAGGAGTATCCGCTCTTCGCGAGGATCTGCACTAGCCCGCGAGAGTGTCCGAACGAATCGAAATTGACGCCGGCCTTCACGTCGACGCCGAACTTCTCCTTGAAGTAATTCTTGCCGATGAGTATCTGTCGCACCATCGACTCGCCGCCGGGCATGTTGCAATCGGGCTGAAGGTACCATCCGCCGATGATACTCCATTTGCCCTGCCGCACCAGCTTCCGGATGCGCTCGAAGAGGGCGGGCTCCAATTGCTCGATCCATTCGTAGAGGATCGATTCGTTGTGGTTGAAGACGAACTCATCGAACTCCTCGCAGAGGTCGGCGGCGGTACGGAAGGTCGAGATCGCGTCTGAGGCGCCATCCTGCCACGTCCACTGCCAGGCGGGATCGAGGTGCGAGTTGCACAGCAGATGGATCGTCGGCGGCTTGTTCGATTTGCTCTTGCTCATTTGTTTTGCCTCCGTGCAAGGCGATGTGAAAGCATAGGATTATAGCTACTTGGGCATGCGCATTCAACAGCTATAATTGCATAAGCAATCGTTTGTTGTGTAAAGCTTTCGTGGGCGGCTCAAGGTGCACCAGCGAACTCGAACCCCTGTCAAGGCTGACACCCTCATCCCATCGAGCCGTGATAAATCCTTGCCAAGCGACACCGGATTTTGTATACTTGTTGCCAGTTGAGGAAAGGAGGCCACGGAGTTAAGACGAAGCTTCGAAAACGGATGATTGCCGGGCACATGAGAGGATGAGTAATGAATGATATAGAGGCTCCTTCGACCGGCCGTTCAGATGCCGGTTCCTGCAAGAAGGCACGTAAGGGTATCGGGTGTGGTGTTTTCCTTATCATTGTCGGAGTTGGACTTTTCGCTGAGCGCATGGGCTGGTTTCCGTTCAGCATGCTGTGGTTTCTCCCGGCAGTATTCGTAGCATGGGGCATTGCCGAGATCTTCGAGGCCATCAGAGGTAAATGAACGGAGAGCTGCGCCCAACAAGGCACAGCACACTTTTGCCTCTTACGCGGCAAAGTGTGAGCGGAATCGTTGCCCACACGAGAACCATAGATATGAAAAGACTTCGTTTGACAGACCTGAACTGTGACGGGAACGGTCACATCCTCAAGAATGTGATCCCCGGCAAATATCTATCGCAAGGCGGTTTGTCCTTCAAGAGGCCCGGCCAGCGCACACATGACGTTGGCTGTCCGTGCCCGTCGTGCGACGGGCACGGACGGCACGTTCACGCTGATGACTGTGAGGTGTTCATCTTGTTCCAGGGCAAAGCCCGGATGGAGATTGATGGAACCACTCACGACATGGTCGCCGGCGACGTTATTGTCTGCGAACCGGGAGAAGAGCATCATCTCGTCGCAGACGAGAACGATCCGTGTGTGAACCTGTGGCTGCATGGGTCCGACCGGCGCCATGAGGACCAGAACCCAGCGTAGGGAGAGGCCAGCCATGGGTTGCACTCTATCGCACGTTCGGCGCGAAAAGTGAACGCAATCGTCCGGCAACATACGAACGAGAAAAGAATGAATCCACCTGACAATAATTCCGTTGTGCGCCATGATTGCAGGAGATTCATAGCGTTGGCTGCCGAAGAACAGAGCAAACCGAATTGAACAGGCACTTGGTCAACACCCTCTGCTACGTCGAGCGCAACCCCGTGCGTGCGAAGCTTGTGCGCCACGCATGGCAATATGAGATGTGGGTTCGTTGTTCCGGACACCGGGCTGCTCTACCAGAAAGGACAGAAAAATGAGAAAAACTTTCTTCGGTGTGTTGGTAGCCGTTATGGCCTTGCCGATCGTGAGCGCATTTGCCGCGGAACCCGTGGAACCTGATGGGCACCGCGGCAATGAGAAGCTGATGATGCCCATCGGCCTCGAAATGCCGCATGACGGCTTCGCCACCATTGCCATCGATGATGCGCATGGCAGGCGCGTCCGCAACCTCATCTCCGAAATGCCATTCAAGAAGGGCAAGCAGACGGTCTACTGGGATGGCCTCGACGGGTACGGCATAATGGTGCCGCCCGGCAAGTACTCGTGGAAAGGACTGACCCGCGGCCCGCTGCACCTGGCGTATCAGTTCAGCATCAATACCCCCAACACGCCCTCATGGCACACTCCCGACAGCAGTGGCGCGTGGATCGCCGACCATTCCCCCCCGATGTGCGCCTTCGCCTACGGCAACGTGGTCTTCCTCAGCTCGCCCGGCCCCGAGGCCAACCACGCGATGGCCGCCTGCGATCTCGCGGGCAAGAAGCTCTGGGGCTGGCGGCACGGCATGGGAGACGGCCCCACCCAGATCGCCTGCGACGGCAAGTATCTCTACTGCCTCTCCGATCAGGGCACGGCATATCTCTATCGATTCGAACTGATCGACGGCGGCCTCAGGAGAGGCAAACAGATCCCGTTTGAAGGCAAAGACGCTTTTCACAAGGTATCGCAATACGACGTCGGGGAGTGGGCGCCTCACACCCATGGTTTTGCATGTCTCGACGGTAAGCTCTATGCCTCGCACACGTACGTGGATACCATCCTGGAAATGGACGCCAGGTCGGCCGATGTGCTCCGCAAGCTGAGCGTCCCCAAGCCGCGCGGGCTCGTGGTCGGACCCGACAAGCAGTTGTACGTCGTCAGCGACAGAACGATAGGCATCCTCAATCTGAAAACCGGATCCCTCGAGCCCATCATCACCGGGCAGAACGAAATCCGCTCCATTGCCTTTGGCCCTGATGGCCGCCTGTTTGCCGGCGATATGGAGACGAAACAGGTGCGCGTTTTCGCGAAAGAAAACGGCACGTGGCGGCAGGCTCTCATTATCGGTGAGGCCGGCGGGCGCAGCCGGGGGCCGTACAACCCGCAGAGGATGACGTCCACCTACGCGCTCGCGGTCGACAAGCTCGGTCACGTCTGGGTAGCCGAAGCCGGTTTCCATCCAAAGCGCGTGTCGAAGTGGGACGGCAAAACCGGCAAACTGATCGAGGAGTTCATCGGTCCGCCGATGTACGGCGGCGGCGGGTACTTCGACCCGAAAGACAAATCGCGCTTCGTATACAACGGCGTCGAGTTCGCCGTCGACTGGGACAGCGGCGAGTGGCACCCCGCCAATGTGCTGCAGACCGTGCCGCAGCCCGTCACTGCCTCGGGGGTGGGCGTGGACGCCCGCGGCTTCCCCTCGAAGATCGCCTATCGCGCAGACAACCGCTACCTCGTCAACAACAGCTCGTGGCTCAGCTTCGCGATGATCTCTGGTATAGTCGACGGCGTGGCCAGGCCCTTGAGCATGGCCTGGTCCACGAAGCCGCCAAGCGGGCTGAAGGTCTGGACCGATGCCAATGGCGACGGCGAACTCCAGGAAGAAGAAGTCGAGAGCTTCGAAAAAGAAAACTTCAAAATGCCCGACAACGACGGGCTAACCGGCGCTCCCTGGTGCTGGGGCCTGAAAACCATTTACGGCCCGGATTTCTCGCTGTACCTCGAATACTGCGGCAGCGTGTGGTTCTTACCTGTGAAGGCATGGAATGAACATGGTGCTCCGGAGTACGATCCGGGCAAGCTCAGACGGCGCGGGATAGTGAAAAGCGGGACCGGGTCGTCCGGGGTCGACTCGGCGGGCAATCTGATCTTCGGCTCGCCGCTTCGCAGAATGTCGCCCGATGGTAAAGTCCACTGGCGATATCCCAACGATTGGGTCAGCGTGCACGGCTCGCACCGCGCGCCTGGCCCGGCCCCCGGCCGGATCATCGGCGCGCTCGACATGATGGGCGTCGTCGACCTCGGCGGCGAGATCGGCGAGACCTTCGCCCTCAACGGCAACCTGGGCCAGCAGTTCCTACTAACCGCCGACGGCCTGTTCATTGCGTCGCTGTTCAAGGACTACCGCAACCGACCCAAGGACCTGCCGCCGATCGCGACGCGCGGCATATTGCTGGACGACACGTGCATCGGTCCCGAGCCGTTCTTCCAGTCGTACGGCAAAACGCCCGACAACACCGTCTACGTCGTCTGCGGCAAAGAGGATACCAAGGTGGTCGAAATCCAGGGGCTGGAGTCTCTTAAGCGAACCGGCGGCTCGTTCAATGTCGATCGCCGCCAGCTCCTGCGCTGGCACAATAACCAGAAAGAACGAGCTATCAAGATCGCGGAGGCGGAACGTGCGGCCGGCACGCGGAAGTATTTCGTGCGCCGCACGGCCAGGCCCATCCCGCTGCGTACCAACGACGAGAAGGAATTCTGGCCCGACGAGCAGCGGATGAGAATCGAGATGCCTCACGGCACAACGGAGGCGTCACTTGCGTTCGACGACGATTACTTGTATGTCAAAGTCGACGCACGCTACGAATTTCCCGGCTTATTCAGAAACGCCGCCAAACAGCCGGCCGACGGCCGCGCAGGTGTCGAGCTCCGGTTGATGGCTGCGGGCGCAGGCAATCTCCGGCCGGCGAGCTTGTTCTTCGCGATCCTCGACAAGCAGCCGGCGGCGACGCTCGATGGCGCTGCTCTGCCGGATGCCGAAGTACAGATGAGCGAGGGGCAGTCATGGCCGCACGACGACACTGCAATGCGCCTGCGGGCGCGAGTGCCAATGCAGGCGCTCAAGCTGCAAATCATGGCCGGACAGGAGGTCCGGGGCGACGTCGGTATCGTCTGGGCGAGCGACGAGGCGGTCTGCGGGCGAAGCTACTGGGCGGACCGCTCGGGCTCGGCCACAATCGATCCGCGATGCTGGGGAACCTTCGTGTGGAGCGCCGAGGGCGCCGGCCGCAAGTATACGGTCGCCAGGGCCAAACGAACCATAACGGTCGACGGCAAGCTCAACGATTGGGCGGGTGTGCCGGCGATGACATTCCCACCGGGGGAAGAGAGCGCGCGTGTGCGCGTCCAGTGGTCGGATCAGACAATCTACCTCGCGTACCGGGTCTCGGATTCGCCGCCGCTGCGCAATCTCGGCCAGGACTGGACTATGCTTTTCAAGACCGGCGGCTGCGCCGATTTCCAGCTTGGGGCGCTTGGCTCCGCGGGCAAGCCGGCCAATCCGCAGCGACTGCTGTTTTCGATGTTCGACGGCAAGCCGGTGGCTGTGTTGCATCGGCCGGACGACGCGCTCCCGGCGCCGGCCGGCAGCAATAAATGGGCCAACGTGCGCTACCGCTCGCCCGTATTCGATATCACCTTTGCCGCCGTTTACCGGCTCACGAAGCCGCAGGTGGCGGTCATTCAAACGGAGGACGGCTACATTATCGAGGCGGCGGTCCCCGCCGAGCAGCTTGGGCTGAAACTGCGCGCCGGCCTGACAATCGCGGGCGACGCCGGGTTGGTCGTATCCAACGAAGCGGGCAGCGCGGTCACCCGTCGTGTTTACTGGGCCAACTCAAACACAATCATCATCAGCGATCTGCCCAGTGAGGCACGCCTCGAGCCTCAGTACTGGGGCACGCTGACGCTTGGCGAGTGAATCACGCGGTAGATGCCGCTTAGCGCTCTGGTCCGTAAATACGGTAACGTATTCTCATGTCTCGATTCTGCAGGGCGCTCGGCGATGGCATTGTAGAGACGGGCCGGTGGCCCGT
>JABMSA010000239.1 GCA_013202185.1 Planctomycetota bacterium | reverse complement strand
GCTGGCCATCCTTTGGGAGGTTCGGCGTGAAGCGAACAAGCGGCTAGAGGGCGCGACTCTCTCACGCTATGTCGCCGCTGATCTCCGTTTTCACACGCTGCTGCTTTCCGCGGGAGGCAATCGGCGGATCATGAAGGTGGTGGCCGACTCCCAGGTGATGATCCGCCTGTTGGCCTTCGCAGTGAAGTATCTCCCGTCGACGAGTTTCAAGATTGCCGGTTTCCACGGTCGGATCCTGCGGGCGGTGCGGCGGGGGGACGCCGACGCGGCTCGCTCCTTGACCGCCGAACACCTCCGCATCGGCAAACAGCAAATGGTGGAGCACTTCGATCAAACGCGAGCGGCGGGCCAGACCGGTCGATCGAGTTCGCTGGCCCTGGGCCGCGAGCTTCTGGAGGATCTTAACTACGCGTTGCGTGCGTTTCCTGAGTGCGCTGTGAGTGAACCGGAAGCTTTTTTACCCCTTTTTGAATAAGGAGAAGGTTCGATGGGACGAAAACGAGACGCGTTCCAATCGACCAACACCGCAAGCAGTTGACCGTGAAGCACGAAGATACCCTGGAGGTGAACCGCATGAGCATGAATCAGTTCGATCTGTATAACATGGACGGGCAAGCAAGTTCCAACGCCTTTCTTGCCCGGGTTCGTCGAGCAAATCTTGCTCATGACCTGAACGCCGTCAACGGAGGCGACCCTCCGGTCGACGGGCAACTTCCGCCCGTGACTTGCGACGAGCCGCGCAAGCCGGCGGCGGTCTCGGGCCGGAGGGCCTTCCGGCTTGGGCTGTTGAGTCTGTCCGTCGTCTTGACTCTGGTTGGGCCGGCGCTAGCACAAAATGGAACTTCCTTGGTCGGTCATTGGCGGCTCGACGAGAACGGTCAGACGAGCCACATGGCCGATTCGTCGGCGAGTGGGCTACACGGCAGTTTCAGCGCGTCGTCGGCGAAACACTCCGTCGAAGGCAAATTGGGCCGAGCTATCCGCTTCCCGGCGGCCGGTTCGATTGGCCTGGACGGCGCCGCCACTTTCGGCAGGATGGCCGACTTCACCCTGTCGATGTGGATCCAGTACGATGGCGGCCCCAGTCGCCTGCTGTTCAGCTTTTCCGACGGTACGTTAACGCACCGCATCCAGATGGAGGTCCATAACGGAGCCATCGGGTTTGGTCGGCAGAACGGCGGATTGTTCGAGCATTTTTGGACGGATCCGCTCACCTGGGAGCCGGGCCGGTGGTATCACGTTGTGTTCGTCAGTAACGGCAAGGTGGGCAGGTCGATCCTGAGGTCGAACGATGTTCTCTGGAAAGCCGACGCCGATACGCTCTCACCGGCGGATTTGACATCACCGGTCAAGCGTGTCGAGATCGGATCACTCAACGGCGCATTTTCGTTCAACGGTTGTGTCGACGATGTTCGGCTCTACAGCTCGGCGCTCCCGCTGTCGGAGCAGTTGGCCCTCTACGATGCGCTGAAGGACGAGCCGGACGAGCCCCAGTGGGTGGCGGCCAAGAAAGCGCTGATCGAAAAACAGCGCCGCGTGGAAATGGCGCGGCGGGCTCGTGAACTCTTTTTCAGCCAAGAGGCTCCCCATCTGAGCAAGAGTGAACTTCAACAGAAGGTCGACTGGCTTTTCCAGACCGAGGAAGACGATCTGCTCGCACGTACAGGCAAGGAGATTGTCTGGACTCGCGAAATGATTGAACGGCTGAAGAAGCGACCCGACGCGCCCGACCTGGCTGACGAGTTGACCGCATTGAAAAAGATCCGGCAGAGAGCCTCCGCCGACGAAGCAACGCTCGATGCCTTCGAGATACGAAGGCTCTATTTCGATATCCGGGCCTTAAAACGCAAGGTGATGCTCAGGTCGCCCGAGATCGATTTTTCGGCGATTATCTGCGTCGACGCGCCGTATCCATACCGCAGCCTCGATACGCACGGAACATTCCAGCAAACGGAATGGGTGCACGAGAGTCGGTTCCGAAGCGAGATGTGCGCCTCGCACGGCGCGAAACTGCTGATGCTGGAGGGTTTTGCGAAGACACCTGCGGCGCGCAAACTTGCTCCGCCCGACGACTTCGCTCAACCGGGCGCGATGTTCAGTTTTGACTTGTCCTTCGACGGCAAACGTGCCTTGTTCTGCATGAAGCCCCAGGACGAGAAAGCGTATCATCTCTACGAAACAGGGCTCGACGGAAACAACTTCCGCCAGGTCACCTTCGGCGGCTACAGCGATATCGACCCGATCTACCTGCCGGGCGAGCGTTACCTGTTCCTTTCGACGCGTGCCGACGTTTACGCCCAATGTGGAATGTGGGCGCGCAGCTATATCCAGACCCGTTGCGATGCCGACGGCAAGAACATCCACATCCTCACCCCCGG
>JABMSA010000238.1 GCA_013202185.1 Planctomycetota bacterium | reverse complement strand
GCCATGATTACCGGGTTCGAGACCGTCCCCTCCGGCAAACGCGTTCTTTATGTCCCTTGTCCCGGTGGGCAAATGAAATTTCACATTCTGTTCGACGAGGAGCTGCGGCTCTTTTGGTTGTTGAGCTCCCAGGCGACCGATTCCATGACTCGTGCCGACCAGCTGCCCGCCGACCGCTTCAACTTGCCGAACAACGAGCGCCGCCGTCTCCAGCTACACTTCTCGCGCAATTGCGTGGACTGGTGTTTTGCCGGCCTGGTCGCCGCCGGTGAAGTTGAGCATGCTTCCCGCCACTATGCCAGCATGGCCATCGATGATCGGGATCTGCTCATCTTCAGCCGCTCAGGGGACCGTCACGCTGCCAGTGCCCACAACGGCAACTTTGTCAGCTTCCATCGCATACGGAATTTCAGAAAACTCGTCTATTGATGCTGCCAGTAGAGCGTCTGCTTGTCCGGTGGCGGTGAGAGCAGTCCCTGCCGCAGTTCTTGGTCGCGGACAATTGCCGAGATGCGGAGTCCGCTGATCTGCAGGGGAGCGGTGGTGCCCAGCGAGAGCATTTCGCCGGTCCAGTCTCCGAGATCCGGGGGCAATTGAGTCTGTGTGAGACTGTTCATGGGGATGCCGTTGATGTAGATCTCCGTCATCGGCTTGTGCTCGTCATCCCCAAAGTCCCAGGTCAGGGCAAGGTGGTACCAGGCCCGCGGGCGGATCAGGAAGCCGGATTGGATCATGCCTTTGCCGAGGTTGAGGTAGGTGCCGGTCTGGGTTCGACGCCAGAGGCGCATTTTGCCGAAAGTGAGGAAGGTCAGATTGTCCATGCCGCCGTCACTGGTCTCTGCACGCAGCCAGAATTCAATGGTCCCCCGGTGTACGTGGACGTGTTCGTAGGTGCCCTCACCAGTGCTCTTCCCACGCGGGACAGTCAGCGTCTTGCCGGCTGCTATGTGGATGACTTCGTGTTGCCATTCCGGCGGGGCAGCCGGCGCTGTACTGGGGACAGCCGGCGGAATCTTGTCCACTGCGAAGACCGCAGCCACGGTGGGATGAATCAGAGGCACGATGCCTTTAATGCTCAGGATGGCGCTGAGCGGTGGGTTTTGCCGGAAGTGCCAGACCTTGCCTTGGGCGGCGGTCGGCACCGGGACCGTCCACTCGAGCCAGGAGGTACGCCAGCGGTCCCGTTCCGTGTCGCCGTCTTGCCGCAGGAGCTTGCCCGTCGAGTCCCGTAACTCCAACGAGACCTTTTCCCAAGGCGTTAGCAGGCCATAACGCAGGGATAACTCACGGCAGTCATCAGGGATGCGGAAATAGCAGTCGTCAAACTGGTCGAGCCAGCCTCGGTCAATAGGCACTCCCCACTGCGTCAGGTGTGGCGAGAGGTCGTTGAGGATCAGGCTCACCGGTGCTTCCCGGGCGTTCACCACCACGATGCGGTACAAGCCTTGAGCACCACCTTCCCCGACCTTCAAGGTGACCACGGTTCCGCGCGGTGTCGTCGTGAAATCCATGGGTACGCTGGCCACTACTTTCCCTTGCGGATCGAACACGCACAGCTCGCCGCGCAGACCGATTCGTTTGCAGTATTCCGGCCAGCGGCTGATGGCGTGGCTGCGCTGGTAGGGCCTTCTGTGGCAAGTCCAGCGCACGGTGACTTCGAACGGACGTGAGTCGGGCCGGTTGAGCCAGATTTCCGGCGCGCCAACCGCCTGCCGCCACATTCGGCCGAGCTTGATCTGCGGCGTCCGGTCGGGCACCGGGGCCTGATCCAGCCAGTAGAGCGTGGCGTGCAGGTCGTAGAGGTAGTCGTAGGAGTTTCTCTCCCAACCCGCCGTCTGCATGTAGGCCTGCCAGGTGCGCCAGGCTATGTCCGCCAGCTGCGGGTCATCCATCAACGTGGCTGCGTAGGCCTGAGCGGACGCGATGTTCGGGTTCAGATGCGCAATCGGGTCGGTGCCTTCCTTGCCGTTCAAATAGGGATTGGGCGAATAGTAGTAATCGATATTCGGCGCGGTCTTGCTGAGGGCCGGGTCGTGCAGCTC
>JABMSA010000237.1 GCA_013202185.1 Planctomycetota bacterium | reverse complement strand
GGATCGATCCTGGCGACGGCCGTCTTGCGGTCGATGAGTTTTTCGGCCACCATGTCGACGGCCATCTTCACGGCGGCGGCAGCGGTGCGTTTGCCGGTTCGTGTTTGGAGGATGAACAACCGTCCCTGCTGGATGGTGAATTCAACGTCCTGCATGTCTGTGTAGTGCTTTTCGAGCTTGTTGCGAATCTTCACGAGTTGGCCGTAGATCTTTGGCATCTCATCATCGAGTGCCGACATCGGCTCGGGCGTGCGGATACCCGCCACCACGTCTTCGCCTTGCGCGTCTATCAGGTATTCGCCGTAGAAGTAGTTCTCGCCGGTAGAGGGATCACGCGTGAAGCACACGCCGGTGCCGGAGCCCTCGCCCATGTTTCCGTAGACCATTGTCTGAACGTTCACTGCGGTGCCCAGCAGCCCGCGAATTCTGTTCAGCGCGCGATAACGGATGGCGCGGGGGTTGTTCCACGAGCCAAACACGGCGTCGATGGAGAGCTGAAGCTGCTTGCGGGGATCCTGCGGAAAGGTCATTTTGGCCTTGGTCTTGATGATGTTCTTGTAGGCGGCCACAAGCTCCTTGAGCGCTTCGGCATCGAGGTCGGTGTCTTGCTTGGCTTTCTTTTCTTTCTTGAGCTTGTCCATTTCCTGCTCGAAGTGTTTGTGCTCGAGGCCCAGCACTACGTCTCCGAACATGTTGATGAGCCTGCGATAGGCATCCCAGGCAAAACGCTCATTGCCCGAGTTTCTCGCGAGGCCCTCGACCGACGCGTCGTTGAGGCCGAGATTCAGGACGGTGTCCATCATGCCCGGCATGGAAACCGCGGCTCCGCTTCGCACCGACACGAGGAGCGGGTTTTCGGCGTCGCCGAACTTCTGGCCCATTTCTTTTTCGAGCTTGGCGAGGTCCATGTCGATTTGCCCCTGCATTTCGCTGGGGTACGTGCGACCATGCTCGTAGTAATACTGGCAGACCTTCGTTGAGATCGTGAACCCCGGCGGCACTGGGATGCCGATACTTGTCATTTCGGCAAGGTTGGCGCCTTTGCCGCCGAGCATTTCCTTCATTTCGGCACGGCCTTCGGCCTTGCCGCCGCCAAAGAAGTAAACGTATTTAGCCATTTGGGATGCTGCCTCCTCAGGGCCTTGGTTGAAGGTGCGGCGCGGAATCGAGGAAACCCCGCCCGGGTGACCGTTGAGATGCGCGGCCGGCAAATAGCACGCGCCGCTATGCAATAGAATCCGGCATGATAGCGCGAAGTGTGCATGGAATCAAGCTAAAAAGAAATGAATTCTTTCGAGTCGCTCTGAAGCGAAGGTGCAAACATGCACCGTCGGGGAACGGTCCGGGCGGCTTGCTCTCACCGGGCTGCGGCTGCGAGGGACTCGGCGAAAGAAGCGACCTGCCGGATCAACTCGTCGCGCGGGGCATCGAGGTGCTCTTCTATCTTCCGGCAAATCGCGCTGCCCACGATCACGCCGTCGGCCACTTCGCACATCATGCGGACGGTGCCCGGATTGGAGACGCCAAACCCGACGACGAGCGGGAGGTCGGTTGCCTCGCGGATTTTCTTGAGGTTGTCGCGCAGCTCGGGGGGCAGCTCTTTGCGCGCGCCGGTTATGCCGGCAACCGATACGCAGTAGATGAACCCGGTTGATCGTTCGTTGATGAGCCTCACGCGCTCGGGCGGGGTGGTTGGCGCGATGAAGAAGATTGTCTTGACGTCGCGCTCGCGTGCGTGTGCGATGAGGGCGCCGGCCTCCTCGGGGCAGAGGTCGGGGATGATCAGGCCGTCGGCCCCGGCGTCGGCTGCGTCGTCGATCAACTTCTCGATGCCGTAGCGGTGGATCGGATTGAAGTAAGACATCAGTGCGATTGGTATTTCGCAGGACTTGCGCAACTCGGCGACCATCGCCAGGATGGCGGCGAGGTTTGTGCCGCCCTTGAGCGCACGCTGCGAGGCCTGCTGGATGACGGGGCCGTCGGCCACGGGATCCGAGAACGGCACGCCAAGTTCGATAGCGTCGACTCCGCGCCCGGCGAGTTCGCATATGAGGCGCTCGGTCGTTTCGAGGTCGGGATCGCCCGCGCACAAGTATGCATTGAAGGCTTTCTTGCCTTGGGGGATGATCGTCGAGTAGAGCTTGTCGATTCGATTCATTGCTTTGCGAGGTATTCGGCCACGGTTTGCACGTCTTTGTCGCCCCGGCCGGAGAGGTTTATTATGACAATGGTTTCGGGCGTGAGGCGCTCGCGCATTTTCTCGAGGTGCGCGACCGCGTGCGAGCTCTCGAGCGCGGGTATGATGCCCTCGAGCCGGCACAGCAGTTGAAATGCCGCCAGTGCCTCGTCGTCGAGCGCGTAGGTGTATTCCACGCGGCCGATGTCGTGCAGGTAGCTGTGTTCCGGGCCCACCGATGCGTAGTCGAGGCCCGCGGAGACCGAATGGGTGTCGCCGATCTGGCCGTCATCGTCTTGCAGGAGGTAGCTGCGTGCGCCCTGCAACACCCCAAGTGACCCGCCTGCGAAACGCGCGGCGTGCTCGCCCGGCACTATGCCGCGCCCGCCGGCTTCCACTCCGATCATCTTCACGCTGTCGACGTCGAGAAACGGGTGGAAAAGACCGATCGAATTGCTGCCGCCGCCCACGCACGCGAGGAGGTAGTTGGGCATTCGACCTTCGGCTTCCTGAATTTGCTCGCGGGCCTCGCTGCCGATCACGGACTGAAAATCGCGCACAATCATCGGGTAGGGGTGCGTTCCCGTCACGGAGCCGAGAATATAATGAGTGGTGCGGACGCTCGCGGCCCAGTCTCGCAGGGCTTCGTTTATTGCGTCCTTGAGGGTGCGGCTTCCGCTGGAGACGGGCCGGACTTCGGTGCCGAGCTGTTCCATGCGGAAGACATTGAGCGCCTGCCGGCGGATGTCCACGGTGCCCATGTAGACCACGCACTCGAGGCCAAACATTGCGGCGGCCGTGGCGGTGGCCACGCCGTGCTGTCCGGCGCCGGTTTCGGCCATGATGCGCTTTTTGCCCATGCGGTTTGCCAGCAGCACCTG
>JABMSA010000236.1 GCA_013202185.1 Planctomycetota bacterium | reverse complement strand
TTCGTGGCCAATGTATACGCCGGCGTAGATCACGGTGTCGTCGCCTACGACCGCGCCGTCGCAAATGACGGCGTGGGCCTGAATGGCGACGTTTTTCCCGAGGCGAGCGCCCTTGCCGATTATGGCGGTGGCGTGAATGCCCGGCTCGGGCTTCACCCGGGGGCCGGCAAAGTTCACGGCTATCTTCTCGAAGGCGGCCACGGGATCGTCCACGCGTATGAGCGCCGCCTCGCTCTCGCTCTCGCCGATCTGTATTTCTTTGCTCACTATCACGGCGGCGGCCTTCGTGTGCTTGAGCAGCGGGAGATACCGCGCTTCGGCAACGAAAGTAATATCACCTTCGCCGGCTTCCCTGATGCCCGCGATGCCGGTCACCTCGACGTTTCCGCTGCCGTTGGCCAGGCCGCCTACCAGGTTGGTTATTTCCAGCACCGTCCAGGTCCTGATCTCGGGCTCCATACGGTCTATCATACCAATTCCCCTCGCAAAAAGCCAGATTCATTTGCGGCCCTGACGGCCGCTGTTCACTCTTTTTCGCCGTATTCGAGTTTGAAGTATTCGGTGTTCATCCGGTCGATGATCTCGGTGGTGAGGTTTTCGCCTTCTTCTCCGTAGAGCAATGCGCTTCTTTCTATGACCAGCGTGTAGCCGTGTTCGCGTGCGTAGTGGGCAATGTGCAGCCTGATTTTCATTCGCATCTGGTCGAGCATCTTGTTGGCCTGCCGCTGCATGATGTCTTTCAACTCGTTATACTTCAGGGCCATTTCGTGTTTTTTCTTTTCGAACAGTTTCATCTTTGCCCGGCGCTCCTCGGACCCCTCCGGATGAAACTTGATCTCGGTTTCGAGGTCATCGCATTCTTTCCGGATTGCGGCAATGGTCTTCTCGGATTCCTTGCCTATCAGCTCGATGTCGACGTCGATATCCTTTTTTTCTTCGAGGTTGTCAAATACCTCGCCTTCGGAAACAATGCCGACCTTGAATTTGCGCGCCGCGTTTGCTTTTTCGAGTGCGGCTACTCTCTCTTGAAGGTCGGCCATCGAGGGCGCGTCTTCTCCGGCCGATGCGGCCGGGAGGCTCAGTGCGAGCGCGGCAACAAGAACGGCAACGATTCTTTTCATACTATCCTCCCAAAGCAGGCTCAGAAAAACAAGCCCAGTGCGAAATTGAACATTTGCTCTTTATCTTCGGGCTCCTTGTGGATGGGAAAGCCGAAGTTTATCTCCAGCGGAACCCCGCCCATTACCGGCAGGTGGAATCGAAAGCCGAGGCCCGCCGCCGTCCTCAGCTTGCTGAAGGCATCGGCTCGTATGCTGGACGAGAGGGTTCCTGCATCAGTAAAAATATACATCAAATAGTCTTCTTTGTAAAGGGGAATAATGTATTCTGCCGTTCCCAGGAAGAGCAGGTCTCCTCCCAGGGCGGTCTGGTCGCCCCCAACCTGCCGCGGTCCGATGCCTCGGTAGGCAAAGCCTCGCATCGAACCCAACCCTCCGGCAAAGTTGCGCTCGTAGATGGGCACTTCGTCGTCTCCGAACGCGGGACCCGTAAAAGCTGTTTCGGCTTCAAGACGCAGCACGTTGGCGTTTTCTTTGGGAAACTCCCACAGCTTTATGAACAGCGAGCCGTTGAGGCCGTATTTCCAGAAGTTCACGTTTCCGCCGGCGGGCCCGCCGGCGAGTTCGGCGTATGAGCCGATGGTGCCGCCCCTGGTGGGGAAGATTCTGCTGTCGCGCGTGTCGTAATAGGCGGACACGCGCCATATCCCCAGGTCGTGCCGGCCTTCCTGGCGAGCCGCGTCGATCGGCGATGACGCATCGATGTCTCCGATGTCGACCAACTCGCGGCGGTACTTGATGTTTGCCTTGAATTTGCGGGTGAATCGTTTTCCGATGCCGATGGTTCCGCCTCTTCGGCCGACGGTGTATCCGTCGTAGAAGCGCTCGAAAAGATAGCCGCTGAGGTAGAACTCCACCGGGTAATCGAGCAGCCAGGGCTCCTCAAACTCGAAGAAGTAACGGCTTCGGTCGGTGCCGGGCTGAGCCACGAGGCGGAGTGTTTGGCCGCCGCCTATGAAGGAACGCGACGGGCTGAGCGCCGCCAGGCCGTAGCGCTTGAAGTCGGGCAGGTTGCTGATGTCGAAGTTGCGCTGCTCCACCGAGAGCTGCCCGCCCAGGGCGGAGTTCGAGTTGAAGCCCGCACCTACGAGCAGCCTGCCGGTTTCCGTTTCTTCCACCTCTGCTACGAGGTCCACGTATTGAACGCCTTCCACGGCTCCTCTCTTCGGCGGCGGCGCCGGCTGCCACGATATGTCTGTCTTCGTGAAGTATCGGAGGTCTTGCAGGCGGCGCTCGCTGTCTGTGATGAGCTGCGAGTCAAACATGTCGCCGGGCTCGATTCGCATCTCGCGGACGATGACCTTCTTGTGCGTCTTGTAGTTTCCGCGGGTATGGATACGGCGCACGTAGGTCGGTTTGCCTTCGTCTATGGTAAACGTGAGGAGTAAGGTGGCGGGCTCGTCGCCTTTCTTGATTTCGCGGCCGATGTTCACCGCCGCAAATCCTCGATCGCCAGTCGTGCAAAAACCCGTCAAGGCCCGAACGTCGGCCTCGAGCCCCTGGAACGTATAGAACGTTCCGGGGCGCAACCCAACGACCTTGGCGAGCTCGTCGTCGGTGATGGCCTTGTTGCCCCTGAAATTCAGCTCGGCGATCTTGTAGCGCGGGCCCTCGGTTATTCTTATCACCGCCTCCACGCGGCCGGTTTCGTGGTCTATCGAGGGCTCGTCGGCCTCGACGGCTGCGTCGAGATAACCTTCCCGCACATAGAGCCAGTTGATGCGGGTGATGTCTTCTTTGAACGCCCTGGCGATGAACTTGCGGCCGGTTAGCCAGGTATCGACCTTTGTGGCCATGACTTTTTCGAGCCGGCCGCGAGGGATCTGCTCGTTGCCGACGAACTCGAGCTTCTTGAGTTGAAACTTCGGCCCCTTCGAGATGACGAAGGTGACCTTGACCTTGCCGGGCCCGGCCGGCTCGACTCTTGGCGTGACGGTGACGTCGCTGTAGCCCTTTTCGATGAAGAACTCGGCTATCCGGGCCGAGTCGGCATTGACGAGGTATTCGGCGAACTTCGAGCCGCGCCTGGTGTGCATGAGATCGCCCAGGTCGCCTTTCGGCCCCCCCTCGAAGAGCATTTCGTCCACCTCGGGCGTTATGTCTTCGGCGATGACGTTGAATATGATGACCACTTCGTCGCCCCGGGTCTCCTGTGTCACTTCGACAATTATTCCTTCTTCGGCGAGCCTTGTGATGTCTTCCGCGAGGATATCCGCCGAGAAGACGCTGCCTTTTCTGGTCTTGATCTTGCCCCGAAACTCCGCCTCCGAGATCGATGTGAGGCCCCTTACCTCGACGGCGGCGATCATTGGTTCTTCCTGGGCCAGGCAGCGCGAGGCGGCCGGTATGAGAAGGTACAGAATCGGCACAAGCGCAACGGCAAGCGTGAAGGATTTGCGGTTCTTCATCAGTTGTTGGAGGCTCCTCTGGTCCTCACACAGGTTCCCTCCGTGAGGGTTTCACTGTTGCGTTGAAGTATTGTGGCTTGCGCATTCATCCTGGTCGTCCTTCTCTGTGAGTCTTACACCCTAACAGTACCTATAGAAGGGTACATACCAAGAGGGACTCAAAAAAGGAATCGGTTAGTTGGCTCCTTTCACAAGAGGCTTCGGTCGAATTTAACAGACCACCACACAGCCGACGGGAGAATTGCCCTTTGCAGAAGGCAATAGTTCGGGAACGTCAGACGTCGCCATGCCCGTATTACCTGGCCTGAGTTTAATTCCGGTTCCGTGTGTTCCGTGGGCGGTACTTCTTCACACATTATTGTTGGTACCGGTCGCTGTG
>JABMSA010000235.1 GCA_013202185.1 Planctomycetota bacterium | reverse complement strand
GCAACGGCACAGACAATACGTATGGGTCCTCATTCCGCCAGATAGACTCGAAGTCTGACGAGTGCCGGTTGTGGGCGTCTGGGTCTTCCCAGGAGGTCGATACTTCGAGCTGTTCGAAGTTCCCCAACAAGGCACGAGCCGACTCGTTGCCGCTGCCGCGGAACACGATGGCATCCCCCGCCTCGTCGGTCACGATGCCAAACTTGGCGTGCAGCAGCCCTCGGCCGCGACGCATCAGGCCAACCCTTACCTGCAATAGGCCCTTCTTCACCAACCAGGCCAGCATCGCCAGGCGGTCCTTCTCCAGCGCTTCTTTCGGCGTTTTGAAGCGCTTCTTCAGATGCCGCTCGAGCGCGCGGACATCACCGGTTTCCGTGAGCGCGGCAACATCGGCTTCCGAGAGTTCTTCATTGACGAGAAGGCGAACAGGAGGATGTTCCGGAGCCGGGTCCAGCGCTTCGAGCCGGCGGATCAAGTTGGCGAACCCTCTGGCGGCCGCGCTCAGCACGCTGCTCGAGAAATACGAGCAGCATCGGTCGTAGCGCACCCCTTCGCTCAAAGCAGGCACATAAAGCTTCTCCAGCACTTCCTCGTCCGGCCCCCGGAGGAACCGCTGCCAGGAATGCCGACGAAGGCTGCCGGACTCCAGCGGCTCATTATCGTTCACGGAAGTTCGCTGCCCCTCGGGCTCCCTGACCGTCATGGTCTATTCCTCCTCTTCTCCGTCGTCCTCTTTGGGCTCTTCGAGATGCGAGAACAATGTCCTCTCGGGCTTGCGTTCCTCCCACTTCGGCGGCTCGATGCCGAACAGCGGCTCAAGCAATTCGTGCCAGGCGCGGAATTCGGGGAACTGCGCCGCCATTGATTTTTCCCCTTTCTCGAATCGCAGGGCTTCCGGCGCCGCGTGCACAAGCGCCTCCATCAGCTTTGCCACCGGGCTGTCCTTCGTCCACGTCTGTTGGCGTAGGAGTGCTTTGCACGACCCGACGCCGGCCGCACCGCCGCCCGTTTCGACGTAGCGAAGCGCCAGCGCGTGGCAGGCGTCGATAGCTGTGCGGAACTGCGGATCATTGGGGTGAACCTGCAAGACATCCTTCTTCGTGCGCCGTTTCGGCACGGTCACCGGCCCGAAGAGCGTCTCCTCGACCTCGTCGGGCGTGAGTGCGCGCTTGCGGCGGCGGTCTCTGGCCGGAATCATCGTCATCATCTCGGTGTTCTTCTTCTTGGCGACCAGCCCTGCAGCGATGAGCTGGTCCACATCCATGCCCACGGCGTGCCCCAGCAGCCGCGCTTCGTTGAACCTGAACTCCGCGGCGCCCAACACGTCCCAGCAGAGAAACACGAACTGGCCCTCCGGCTCCACGCCATCCAGCCCTCGCTCGGCAAGCCGCTGAATGCGCCACTCGATCACGGCATCGGCGGCCTCGGCGATGGCATCCCCCACGCTCCTCGGCTCGCCGGTATCGGTGCGGATTTCGCTGTGGCGGCTGAAGACCTCCATCGCCGGACCGAACGTGCCGACGAGCTGATCGACCGCGGTCAGGCCCTCGGCCTGAAGCCGCTCGGCAGTTGTCCGGGCCACCTCCCTGATCTTCCGCCGCATCTGGAGGTTGAAGTAACCGATGCCGGCGTCCTCGTCGCGCTTCCGTGCCACGAGCAGCACCGTGCTCTGTGCGGCGTTCTTGCGTGCCTGATGCAGGCTGTGCTCGCTCTCCGTCCGCACCGGCCAGGTTGCTGTGATCGTGAAGCCCGCAGCGATCAGGGACTCAAACAGCGCCGCCCACGCCTCCTGCTTCTTGTGGGTGAACATCACCGTGAGCACGCCGTCGTCGCGGAGAATGCGGTGGCACTCGCGGAAGACCTCCGTCATCATCTTCTGGTAGAACTCGGTCGCCTTCTTGCGCGCCTCCCGTGCACGCTTTCCGGCGGGCTGTCCGTCGCGGAAGCGAGATAGATTCACCACCGCCTCTTCGCTGTGGTCACACAGATACGTGCTGAACCATTCCGGATGGCGGTAGCCCTGGGTGCGCTTCAGCCACACGTAGAAGAAATCCGCCAGCTCGCTGTACTGCACGTTGGCGGCGTAGGGGGGATCGACTATGACGGCGGTGATGCTTCCGTCGTCCAGTTCCGGCAAGCTTGTGGCGCTGCCGATCGAAATCGGAACGGGCTGGGAGTTCTCGCTTCGAGGCAGCTTAGCCAAGCCTTTGTAGGCGTCCAGCACGTTGTCGATTGCCCACTCAAGGCCAGTCCCGGCGTTGCAGGGGGCCATTTCGGCGAACGCGGGCTTGAAGGCGTAATCGTGCCGATCCATCTTCCCCTTTATGACGGAACGAGTGCACTCCCACCTCGTGGAGCTGCAGTTATGATTCAAGAACTTGTCAAGGCAGAGAGACAGAAGATGGGCGACAACTTCTCCTGCTTCCCCTCCTTCCTGGCGAACTGCCGCCCCTGCTACGTTGCGCAGTTCCATCACGAGTGCTCCGGCACATAGCAACTGCCGAGGCGTGAAGAGATCCGACCATCTTGGCATGCCGTACAGTCGCGGACGCAGATCACTGCCTTCTGTGGGGAAGTCCTCTGTGGGGATGACATTCGCCCGCTCCCACTCCGGCCTCAAGCGCTCAAGCTCGGCCTCTGCTTCTTCCAGAGCTTTCAGCTCCACCGGCTCGGGCAGGCGAAACTCCAGCCCGCGGTTCGTCTTAACGACCACCGCATACAAGGCGTTCTGCATCTTCCCCTGTTGGGCCATCGCCTTGATGTAGTCGCCAGGTATCTGCTGGTTCGTGAAGAGCGATATGCCTTTGCCGCGCGAGTAGGTGGCCCGAGGAACTTCGCGGAGCTGTCCGGCTCCCCGGCCGATCTCCCTGATCCTGACCGTCCACGTTCCTTTTTCTTTGTCCACAACCGGCTCCGCCACGATGTGGCCATGTTCGGTCTTCGGCTTCAGCAGGTGCCAGCCGGGGACAAGGGGTGTATGATGGCCGGTGTCGGGGCAGGGAATTGTCCGAGTGAAAATGTAGCAGTGAGGAGGATAGCCGCTCGGATTGGGATTCGGGTAAAACCGGGCCATCCTTTCTATGAACCGCTTACGCCAGACACGCCCCCACTTACTTGCCTTCCTTGCCAGTTCACCCCCGAAGCGGAACGGGTAGTCGACGGTTGCCTCAAGTACGCTGCACGCTACGGGGTTGTACTCATTGGCAAGTGTGTGGAATCCGAGGCGAGCAGATTCGAATGGTATGGAGCCCCCGCCTGCCATCGGGTCAATGATCGTCACGTCGCTGCCCCAGACGGATTCCGCCGCTGCGCGGGCCTGTTTGAGGTCCGATTCCCTAATAATCTGCTTGAAGGCCCTATCCCCGTGCGGGTTCTCGATCCTCTCGCCGAACTCCCGAGCGAGGTCGATATCCCGTTGAGCCTGCAAAACCTGCCTTCCACTTCCCCAGAACCCCAGCAGCCTCTCGAACACATCCCTCGGGAAATCAGCCGGCAGCAGTGAGGCCAGCACTGCGGCCCGCGAGGCGACCAGCGGCCGCCGCGCCCACCACACGTGCAGGCGCTTGTCCGGCGGCTGCTGACCAGTCGAGCGCTCCCGCGTACATTCCACGCCGATCGCCGCCGCCGGCAGCCAGTCTTCTATCAGTAGGCGCGGCCGATTGTTCATTTCACCGCCTCCGTCAGTATGCGCAACGCCCGGATCGCTCGCCGTTGTCCGGAGCCCGTCATCAGGCCCAGCCACCACGCCGCCTCGGCGGGGTCGGCGTGCCGCAAGTTTGCTGCCGCTTTCCGCATGCGGTTTGCGTTGCGCAGACCCTTGACAACGAGGGCATAGCACGCCACGCGGGCACCCCAGTCGGCATCGAGAGGGATGAAAGGGCCGGTCTGGAGCTTCGTGCCGGAGCCGTTGACGCCGCGCGCGGCAGAGCGCAGAAGTGAGATTCCAACCGAATAGCCGAGCGGCGAGATTGGGGCGATCTTGATCAGCCGCTCGCGGCCCTGGCCGACTACCCGGCGGCGGTGTATGATGGCGGCGTTTCCGTCGCGCCGGCGAACCACCCGCAGAGAGAAGGATGCCTCGCGTATCTTCACTGGTCTCCCTCGCGTTTCTCAAAGACAGCCCGCACCTTGATGCCCTCCGAGGCCTTTTCGGACATCTCGCTCAATGGCGATGTGAGGCCACCGCGACCGCCGTTGTCGAAAGTCAGACTGAGCGATGACTCGTAGTCCGAGCCATCTTCCAGGCATCGGAATATCCTGGCAGCGAGATCGAGCGGCTTGCCGGGGTGGTTGAGTTTGACGCCTTCCGCCTGGAAGTGCATCTGGCCGCCGGTCTTGAGGCCGCCGCCTGTCGAGACCATCATCTCCAGTCTGTCTGCTCCCAACGGCTGGGCCAGCCCGGCCAGTGTCGCGG
>JABMSA010000234.1 GCA_013202185.1 Planctomycetota bacterium | reverse complement strand
GAGCATAATCTCTACTTCGAGCGCTTCCTGAACCGGCAACGGAAGGATCCGCCGGACATCGACCTCGATTTCTGCTGGCGGCGGCGCGACGAGATACTCCAGTACGTATTCGAGAAGTATGGCGAAGACCGCGTAGCCATGATCAGCACGCACAACACGTTTGGGGCGCGCTCGGCCGTTCGCGAGGCGGCCCGCGCGCTCGGGCTGTCGCCCGCCGAGATCAAGAGGATCGCGCACCGGCTGCCCTACGGCAGCGTACACGACATCGAGCAGCGCGCGGCAAGCAGCCCCGAGTATCGCGATTTGCCGATCCACTACGAGCCGCTGAAGAGCATCATCGAAATCGCCCGAACCATCGACGGCTTCCCGCGGCACCTGTCGATCCACGCCGGCGGCCTGGTGATAGCGCCCGATGCGCTCACCAACTACGTGCCGCTGCAATACGCCGCCAAGGGCGTGATCATCACGCAGTACGACATGCACCCCATCGAGGACCTTGGCCTGGTGAAGATGGACCTTCTCGGGCAGCGGTCGCTCAGCGTTATAGCCGATACGGTGGAGGCCGTTCGGAAAGCGCATGGCGTGAGCATCGACGTCGAGCATCAGCCGCAGCGGAGAGGCGTTCGCGGCCGAAGACGGCGCAATACGCGTTGGGCTGATGCAGGTAAAGGCGCTCACGGCCAAGGCAATGCGTGCCGTCATCGAGCAGCGCAGGGCACGGCCATTTGAATCGGTAGCCGATTTCCTCTCTCGCGTGCCGATTGCTCTGAGGGAATGCGAGAACCTGATAGAGTGCGGCGGCATGGATGAACTCGGCGGCAGCCGCCCGCAGAAGCTGTGGAGCCTTCATTTGCTTTACAATAAGCTGCGGTGGCGGAGGGCAACGGCGGCGGGAGGGCTGTTCGAGCTTGGCGATGAGGCCGGGCCCGCGGCACCCGACGTCCCCGGCTATTCACTTTCCGAAAAGCTGAGCTACGAGCAGAAGGTGCTACATTTCTGCGTGACGGCGCATCCGATGACTGCATACATCGAGCGCTACGAATCGGGCGAGTGGATGCCGATCAATTGCGTTTCATCTCAGATTGGCCGGCGGGTGACCGTCGCCGGTTTTCCGATCACGTCGAAAGACACCACGACAGGGAAGGGCGAGCGGATGCGGTTTGTAAGCCTCGAGGATCACACGGGCGTTTTGGAGGTGGTCCTTTTCCCCGACGTTCTCCGGCGCTGTGCGCGGATGCCCGGCGATGCCCCGCTCGTGGTGAGGGGCCGAGCGACCAAAGACGAGGGCGCGATAACGCTCGAGGCGGACGGGGTGTCACGCGCCGAATAGGTAGCCTGCCGATCGGCAGAGAACGACGCCCGTCGGTGTACGCACTGCCCCACTGAACCATTGGCATGTTGCGTTTCGGGAACATGTGTCCATAAAAGGCAACGCTCTGCATAAGATGTGATACAGAACGGACGAAACATCGCAGAAGGGGCGCTCTCATCGGTGTGCAGGTTCAATTCAGGCATCATTCCAGCTTTTGCCAAGTGCTGCCGGTATTGCCACAATTATCGCCGCGCAGGACGTAACACCCGGCCAGCATTGGACTTACGTGCCGGTATGATTGTGAGCGAAGAGGCATGCAGGGGAATTGGCACGGCATTTGTTGCATTTAAGTGATATTTGTTTCGGCGGATGCTGCGGCCCATGGGGTCGTCAGAGGAGAATTGCGGGTACGCGGGCCACAAGCGATGTGAAAAGGAGAACACGGCCATGGTTAAGACTATAGCATGCGCGCTCGCGATCTGTTTGCTCTTCATCAGTACAGCATTGGCCTTGCCGATTGTCCTGTTCGCCAAGGGCGGCAACCCGGCATCGCACTGGGACAACCCCTCCAATTGGCCCTTCGACATCATACTCGTGGATGACAGCGAGTTGCTTTACCTCGACATAACCAGCTACTCCACCGGTTCGCGGATCATAGACCCGCCGGGAACCAAGGGCGACAATCCACATGCAACCCCGCACCAGTATGAATGCCCAGACTTGCCGATAACCATCACGCAATCATATACCGGCACTTACACTGAGTCTTGGACGCAAAGTACGTCTTCTTCAATCAACTCCCAGATCGGCGCGGGGATCGACGGCATCGAGGCAAGCGTGGGAACAAGCATGACGACCGGCCACAGCTACACCGAAACAGCTTCAGAAGGATATGCCCTGACGGTAAACGAAGGCCCGCTTCCGGTTCCCGCGGGGGCAAGCTGGGACTGGACTTACACGGATTACTTTATTCATTTCGACGGAACGGGCAAGTACTTCGTCGATGAGCTAGTTAACTACGTGCATACCTTCAACTGGTCGGTCGACGCGACCTACGATCTGGCATCCAATGGCATCAAGGTGACGGGCGGCTACCCCTGCCCGGTCCCCGAGCCACTCAGCATCGTAGTCTTCGGATCAGGAATAGCGTGCCTGGCCGGTCTACGCTTCAGGAGGGTATCCAAGAAGCGCTGAGCCTTCCTATCGTTGAACTCTTCGGCTCGCCTCGCATGATGCCATGCGCATTTCCCGAGGCGCGCCGTTTTGCTTTTCAAGGCGCTCAATGAAGGACGGGGAATCCGCTCGTCCGCACTTCTCCGAAAAATGCTCTTTCCTTTGATAAGCGCCCTCCCGCAGGATATAATTAGTTGAGAGACGAACAGCATATGGCCTGTTGCCATAGTGGCCGACCGGCGTGGCGGTGCAAAACCTCAGGTGTTGCCAATGATACAACTCAAGATCCTCAAGGGCGGCCAAAAAGGAACCGTCTTCAAGCTGAAGGAAGATTCTTTCAGCATCGGGCGGGCACTCGCCAACGAGGTCATCCTCTACGACGACAAGGTGTCGACCCGGCACGCAAACATCATCAGGGCCAACGGCCGCAACGTCGTGCGCGACCTGGGCAGCACCAACGGCACACTGCTCAACAACAAGCCCATCGAGTCGGCCGAAGTCAAGCCCGGCGACATACTCCGGATGGGCGACACGGTGATGTCGTTTCACATCGCCGAGCCCGGCTCCCCGACCGAAGTGACCTCCGTGCGGCTGATCAAGGACAAAAGCGGCGGCCCCACCATTCACGAAACAATTCGAAGCTCCGAGGGCTCCACGATATTCAACGTCGGCGAGGTGAGCATCGACTCGCTCGTGGCGGCCCACCGCAACCTCGAGGCCCTTTACCGCGTCAACAGCGTCCTCAGCTCCACCTTCGATCTCTCGGAGCTTTTCCAGAAGATAATGGATCAGATATTCAACGTCACCCGCGCCGACCGTGGCGTGCTGATGGTGCTCGACGAGCGAACGGAAGAACTCGAGCCGAAGGTGAGCCGCACACGCAACGAAGATGAGCCGACTCAGCTCACGCTCAGCCGCACCATCGTGAACCAGGCGCTGCATCAGGGCAGCGGCGTGCTCACGTCCGACGCAATGAGCGACGACCGTTTCTCCTCCGGCGAAAGCGTAGCGCAGTTTCACATCAGGTCGGCGATGTGCGTGCCCATTCGAAGCAAGGCGGGCATCATCGGCATCATTTACGTCGACAGCAAGATCTCGTCGGGCACGTTCGACCGAAGCGACCTCGAGCTGCTCACCGCCCTCGGAAACGAAGCGGGCGTTGCCATCGAAAACGCCAAGCTCTACGAGGCAAACGTTCGCACCGAGCGCCTGGCGGCCCTCGGAGAAGCACTTGCGGGCCTGTCGCACTACATCAAGAACGTGCTGATGTGCATGCAGGGAGGAGGACAGCTCGTGCAGCGGGCGCTCGAAGAGGACAACATCAAGTCGCTCGGGAAGGGATGGAACATCGTTCGCCGCAACGAGCGCAAGCTCTCCGGGCTGGTGATGGACATGCTCAGCTACTGCAAGGAGCGCCGGCCGCTTTACGAGCAGTGCAATCTGAGGGAGGTCATCAGTGACGTCATCGAGCTGACCGCTCCGCTGCTCGAGGAGAAATCGATAACCGTCGAGCACAACCTCGCCGGCCAGGAGCTCACCGTGTATGCGGATTCCGACGGCCTCGCGCGCTGCTTGCTCAATATCTTCACAAACGCGGCCGACGCCGTGGAGCCCGAAACCGGAACGATAACGATAAAGGCCGGGAAGGATGAATCCGCCAATACGATATTCGTTGCGACAACGGACAACGGCAGCGGCATCCCGCCCGACGTGCTCCCGAACATCTTCGAGGCGTTTTGCAGCACAAAGGGATCGAAGGGAACCGGGCTGGGCCTTGCCGTAGTCGACAAGGTCGTAAAAGAACACGGCGGGAAGGTCGAGGTCGAGAGCGAGCCGGGCAAGGGATCGACCTTCACCATACATCTGCCTATCGATCCGCCCGCCGAAGCACAAACAATGCCGCAGACCTGAAAACGGAAAGGAAGCTGATGGAAGTCATAATCGAGCCGACCGCGAAAGAGGTGGGAATAATGGGGGCCAACATCATCACCGAGCACATACTGCGAAAACCGGCCCTCGTGCTGGGCCTGGCAACCGGCTCCACGCCTCTGATAACATACAACGAACTGGTCCGCAAGCACCAGGACGGCGGCCTCGACTTCTCGAAAGTCGTCACGTTCAACCTCGACGAATACCTCGGCCTGCCGCCCACGCACCCGCAGAGCTACGCTCACTTCATGAACGAAAACCTGTTTGACCATATCAACATCGACAGGCAAAACATTCACGTGCCGTCGGGCCTGGCCCTCGATCCGCACGGGTACTGCGAGTCCTATGAAGAGGACATCAAGAGGTCGGGCGGCATCGATCTCCAGCTTCTCGGCATCGGCCGCGACGGCCACATCGGCTTCAACGAGCCCGGCTCATCGCTCGGGTCGCGCACCCGCGTCAAGACGCTCACGCGCGAGACCGTCCAAGACAACGCCACGTTCTTCCGGAACGAAAGCGAGGTGCCGCGCTTTGCCATAACCATGGGCGCCGGCACCATCACCCAGGCAAGAAGAATCCTCCTGCTGGCAAGCGGCGCTTCAAAGGCCGAAGCCGTTGCCGCCACGGTCGAGGGTCCCGTCAGCGCATCGGTAACCGCATCGGTGCTGCAGCTTCACCCCGACGTCATTCTCATCGCGGACGAAGAAGCCGCCTCGAAGCTCGAGCGTCGCGCATACTATCGGTGGATACAGGAAAACAAATCTCAGGTAAACGGCGTGATCTCGCGGCAGATCCGCGAGCGGCTCGGAATGTAGATACAGGAAAAAACATCAATGCAAACCAACGGCGGCAGTATTCCCGTGCTGGCGGTTCGCGGCCGCACACTCCCCGAGGCCTGGGAGAAAGCGGTGCTGGCGTGCTGGGAAAACGGCGTAGACGTCCGCACCGAATACGACCGGAAGAACTCGGACGGCGAATACATCGATCCGCCCAGCCGCGACTGCTCGCTGGTGGTCGAGGTGGCCGATCCTTTCTCCGAGCCGCGCATACACAAGAACTTCCCCGGCGGCCCCGAAGAGCTCGAAGTGTATCGGCAGGAAGTAGTCCACGGCATCCACGACCACTGGGTTGATCCGTCCGACCCCGACAAGTGGACCTACACCTACCACGAGAGGCTCTTTGGCTATGAGCCCACCGAAGACGTCGACGATCCGGCTGCCCCGAAGCTGCGGGCGGTCGACCAGATCGAGTACGTGATCAACAAGGCGGCCGAGGCCGGCCACAGCCGGCGCATGCAGGCCATCACCTGGATGCCCACCGCCGACCCGCAAACCGAAGACCCGCCCTGCCTGCAACGGTTGTGGTTCAGGATACTCCCAAACGCCGCCGGCGAGCCCGTGCTCAATCTCAATTCGCACTGGCGATCGCGCGACGGCTACAAGGCGTGGTTCATGAACGCATTCGCCCTCACCGACCTCCAGCGCACCATCGCCGCCGCCATATCGAAGAAGCTCGGCCGCCACGTGCACACAGGCCGGTACGTCGACATCTCCGACTCGTTTCACATTTACGGCAGCTACTTCGAAGAGTTCCTGCCCGAGCTGGAAAAAATGAAGGCGGCCAACTGGGAACAACGCGCCTGGCCCAGCGATCATCCCGCCCTCCAGATGATGTTTGATGAAACCCGCGACAAACTCGCAAAAGATCCCGACTACATGCGCGGGTCGTAAGAGGTAACATGCAATACGTTTTCCATCAAGTGCCGGTATTCCTCGCGGTGGCACTCCTCGCGATTGGTTGCCGGCCCAGGGCCGTTCCTGATCCGCCGCGGCAAACCGGCGCCTTTCTCGAGGGGCAGCGCCATTTTCTCAACGCCGACTACACCCGCGCCGTGGCCAGCTTCGAGCGGTTCATCGCACAAAACCCCAAGTCGCGCAGCATTCCCGAAGTTCACTACTGGATCGGCGCCGTCCGTTTGAAACAAGATCGCTATTCCGACGCCCAGGAAGCCTTCCGGCGCTGCCTCGACACAAGGCCCAACGCCACCCTCAAACTCAAGGCATGGGCAGGCGTGGGAGATTGCTACCGCCTCACGCATCGCTTCTACCTCGCCGCCCAGGTATATGGGCGTGTGCTGCGAACGCGCAACCTGCAGATAGAACGCGACCTGATAACCTTCAATCGGGGCGTGTGCCTCCTTCGCCACGGCAACCTCGCTGCCGGCAAGAAAACCCTCGAGGAATGCGCAAAACAATACCCCGCCGGCCGGTGGGCTTCGCGCGCCCGAGAAACACTCAAGCTCGCCGGATCCTTCCATGTGCAGACCGGCGCATTCTCAAAACGCGCCAACGCCGAAAAAGAAATGCAGCAACTGAAAGCGAAAGGCTTCAACCCTCGGATCAAGACCTCCTCCGGAAACTTCTGCGTGCGCGTCGGCAACACCCGCACATGGAAAGAAGCGCTCGCACTGGCCAACCGCCTGCGCGCCAAAGGCTTTCAGGCAAACTGCCTGCCGTAGCATATTGCAGCAGCCGAGCAGCCTTGGCTGCAGAGAAAGTAGGTTCTGCAGATCGCTGACAACAGGAGATGAGGCGATGAAAACAATCGAATTGTGGATTGCGGCGGCCGTTCTCGGCCTGATGCTCATACCGATCGGCTGCAAAAGCACCGATCCACCCAAACGAAGCGGCGACACAACAAGCACCACGCAGCAAGTTGCACAAGCGCAGCCCGCCCCCAAGCT